>JAFUBE010000921.1 GCA_017460365.1 Eggerthellaceae bacterium | reverse complement strand
CCAGTCGAGTATAGGAAGCGCGGCGCTACGTGAAATCGTATTGGGGCGGCTATGCTGCTCGTGATGAAATCGGACGTAGCTCGCTATGAAATCGATGTAGCCGAAAATCGAAAATAATCACTTTCGGGCGTACCGCACGGTAAAGGAGCAGGAGGCCAAGGGCAAGCCGCGCAGCGAGATCGTCGGCATGCTCATGGAGCGCTTCGGCGAGCAGAACCCCGACGTGGGCGTGCAGTAGGATTGTGGGGCACAAGCTCCGGACGGGCTTACGGCCAATCGGGACCGAAACGCGTGCTCATAACCCACGTCGCAGCATTGAAAACTGAAGAAGAGCATCTCCGCATTGCGGGGTGGAGCAGTCTGGTAGCTCGCCGGGCTCATAACCCGGAGGTCGTAGGTTCAAATCCTGCCCCCGCGACCAGAAACTAAAGCCCTGACCTGGTGAAACAGGTTGGGGCTTTTGCTTTGCCACCAACTTGCCACCGTCTCTGCCACCATTTTACCACCAAAAACAAATGTTCGTATCGTCATTTTCGGCCGATTTTTCGGGGTTGCTTGCGCTGTGGCGCAAGTGGAAAACCGAAGGTTGCGCCGTGGCGAGAGCATAGCTTGCGCCCTGCCGCAACCTCTGCTTGCGCCGTGGCGCTAGCAACTCGGGGCTTGCTTGCGCTGCAGCGCAACCGAGTTATCTCTTTAATCTCTTTCTAAAAAACCAATCTCCGCGCACCCGGCACCGAGCGGGCGAAAACGCCGCCCTCTCCCCGGCCGCGTGCGCGGAGCCCCGCCGCCGCCGAAACCCAATCCCAGAACGGAACCCAACCGCGCGATTTCAGGAGCAAAGAAGGCGATTAGCGGAGAAACGCGAGACAGGCGTGCAAAACCTGGCGATAATACGAGACCCCTGGAAGCAGAGAAAGCGAGAGAGAAATGCATCGAGAAGCCGAAAGCATGGGCAAAGAAGAGGCGGGCGCCGCCACCCCGGCGGTGACCGAGGACAAGATCATGACGCTCGTCCAGGCCGCCGAGTTCCTGGAGACGTCCTACTCGACGGTCTACCGGCTCGTGACAGACGGCGAGCTCCGCGCGTTCAGGCTGCGCAACTCGTGGCGCACGAGCACCTCCGCATGCCGCGAGTACGTCGACAAGCGCTTCGAGGAGCAGTCCGTGATATGCCGGTCCGGCGAGACGAAATAGCTGGCGCACCGGACCCGTTCGCAAGGTATCCCGCATCCACGTTCGCCACCATCCAGATCGGGCTCATGAAGCTTCTGGTCGAGAAGAAGGTGGGCCGCAACGGCTGGGCGGTGATGGTCGCGCTCTGCCGCAAGGTTTACTCAGACGGCCGTCTGGGGCGGACGCCGGCAGCCGACATCGCCGACACCTCGGGCCTTACCGCCTACCAGGTCGCCCGTGGCATGAAGGAGCTGCGCGACAAGGGAATCATCGCGCCCGTGACGCGCAAGACGGCGCAGGGCTACCGGCATCCCGACCGCTCCAACTACGGCCACGTCGCGCAGTACCGCTTCACGAAGAGGGCGTGGGCACGAATAGACACCGTATCGAGCGGGCCGTCGGCTTGACGTGAGGGGATGCGCCGGCGCCCTGCCGAACCTTCCAGCCCGTGTTCGAGGTGGCGAAAATACGCGCACGCTTACGGGATTCGTCTGATTATCGGTCACGATTATCAGCGGTTGCGTGCGCGCGCAGGACGACACGACGAAGAATTGGGACGCCGCGCACCTCGCGCTCTCGCGTGGGCATGCCCGCGCTCAGCTGGGGTTCCGGTGGGCGCGGGAGACGCAGCGCCCACCCGCGCATGAGCCCTTCCCGACGCCCCTGATATGGAAGGGAACGGTGCGATATTGGAACAGGACGGCGCGATTTCAGGACAAAAACAACACAAGGCGTCGACCAGCTGCTATCTTGGCGGCGGCCACGAGGACCTTGGGGCCGGCACCTGCCGCGACCCATCGGACCAGTCTGATAGGTCGACAGGCAAGGAGCGAACATGGATCACGAGAGATGGATCGTGGAGAAGATCAAGAGGGCGCGGGAAGTGCGCGGCATGTCGATAGCGGAGCTCGCTAGGCGTTCGATGATCGAGTACACGCAGCTGGGCAAGGTGTTCCGCTACGAGCGCAGCCTGAAGCCCGGCGAGTGCATGCGGGCGTGCTTCGCGCTCGACATGGCGGTAAACGCCGAGCTGATGCCCGAAGAGATTCTGGCCCAGCTACGCGAACTGAACATGAGGGACGAGGGCGAGCCCGGCAAGAAGAAGTAGCGCGGAAGTCGAGAGCGTGATGGCGAGATGGACGATGAGGCAAGAGGAGATACTTCGCGAGCACGGCCATAGGGGCGTCGAGGCCGTGCGGTCGACCATCGCCGAGGAATGCGGCGTCGTCCACTCGCCGCACGCAATCGAGATGCACGCGCACAGGATCCGCGCGAGCCTCCGGGAGCAGAAGGTCTGCCCCGAATGCGGTGCCGTGGGCGCGCCGCTGAACCTGAGGACGGGCTTGTGTCCGAAATGCACCGCATTCCAGCACGTGGAAGAACAAGCGGCGCTCAGCGAAATGCTTGCGGCAGAGCGCATGCAAGCTTGCAGCGGAAGCGACCTTGAGGAGGCGCAGCGCGAGTACGACGCGCTTCGCCAGCGCAACTCGCGCTTCAGGCGCAAGCATGGCTTGAATAAGAGAAAGGGCCGCTCAGACGGCCAGGATAACGCATAGGGCGGGTGATTTGTGACACTGGGCTAGCATTGCCCGACATGAGGAAGACGAAGCTTACATACGAGATGGTCGACCGCGCGGTCGCGCTCAAGAAGGACGGTTTGTGCGACGCCGACATCATCAAGGCGCTGGGCGTCCACAAGTCCACCTTCTACCGCTGGTTGAAGGAGGGCGAGGATGCCCGCGCAGGCTCGGCGAAACGCGAATTATGCGACCAACTAAAAAAGGCCGAGGTCGACTACAAAAAGAACCTGCTGGTCACGATACGAAACGCGTCGATGCGGCCCCAGCACTGGACGGCCGCCGCCTGGCTGCTCGAGAGGAAGTACCCGCTCGAGTTCGGCAAGCCCGACCGGCGCGAGGAGAAGGCCGACGAGCCGGTGCAGCTGACCTTGGGCCTGGAACTGGAAGTGATGACCGACGACGAGGACGGCGGCGATTCCGCTGCCGGCGACATGGATGGAGGCGGTGAAGATGGCGGTGACCAAGGTTAGCGACTTCGTCATCGAGCGCTTCCATCCCGTCCTGTCGGACGTCATGGCCCATGGCCATACCCATTACTGGCTCCACGGCGGGCGCGGCTCCACGAAGAGCTCGTTCATCAGCGTTTGCATCGTGATGCTCATCATCGCCTTCCCGCAGACGAACGCGGTGGTGATCCGCCGGTTCAGCAACACGCTGCGCGATTCCGTGTTCCAGCAGATCCTATGGGCTATCGAGGTGCTTGGACTGGAATCGGTGTTCAAGTCGAAGGTGAGCCCCATGGAGATCGTCTACACGCCCACAGGGCAGCGCATCGTGTTCCGTGGCGCGGACGACCCGCTGAAGTTGAAAGGCGTCAAGTTCACCAGGGGATACGCTGCAGTCGCGTGGCTCGAAGAGGTCGATCAGTTCGAGGGTTTGGACACGGTCCGTAGCATCCTGAACTCGCTTCGCCGTGGCGGCGACCGCTTCTGGATCTTCTACAGCTACAACCCCCCGAAGACGATGTGGAGCTGGGTCAACGTCGAACTTCTGGAACGAAAGCGCAGGGAAGACACGTTGGTCCGCGGCTCGTCTTACCTGGACGTCATCGACTCGCACCCGGAATGGCTTGGCGCCCCGTTCATCGAGGAGGCCGAGTACCTGCGCGACACGAACGAGACGGCCTGGCGCTGGGAGTATTTGGGAGAGATCGTCGGCACCGGCGGCGCCGTGTTCGACAACGTGCACGACGCGCGGCTTTCCGATTCCCGCATCCGGGGCTTCGAGCGCGTGCGCAACGGGATCGACTGGGGCTGGTTCCCTGACCCGTGGCGATTCGTACGCTGTGCCTGGGAGCCGAGCGCGCGGCGGCTTCTCGTCTTCGAGGAGCATTCGGCCAACAAGATGATGCCGGCGGACACCGGGCAGATTGTGGTCGACTCGCTGACCTACGCAGACGACGAGGGCGGCGAGCCTTATTTCCACGATCAGATCGTGTACTGCGACGATACCCCGGATTCCAAGGTTCAGATGTCGACCTACCGGCGCGATTTGGGCATTCGGATTCATGCGGCGAGGAAGGCGCGAATGAGGCGGCTGAGCTACGAATGGCTGGCAGGGCTTCGGGAGATAGTGATCGATTCCAAGCGTTGCCCGTTGACGTTCGCCGAGTTCACGTTGAAAGAATTCGAGCGCGACCGCGAGGGCAACTGGATCGATGAGATCCCGGACGGCAACGACCATTCCATCGATGCCGTTCGTTACGCCTGCATGGATGATGCATTGCGGGGTGCATGATGGCGCTTCACCTTCCGCACTTTCCCCTTCCAAAACCAAAGGTTGCGCTTGGGCGTGGCCTTCGGCGTTTTCACCACCTTTGCCATGGTTGCGGTACTGCGCGACCTTTTCACATGGAAAACGGGGCGAAGCTTCTCCTTCCAAATCGAATGGTTGCGCCCTGGCGACACCTTCCCGAACCTTCACCTTCCCATGGAAAACAGGGCGAGGCTTGGCTTTCGGAAGCCGATGGTTGCGCTGTGGCGTCACCTTCCACATCTTCACTTTCACCTTCTAAACCCGAACGGATAGGGGCTTGTGCATGAGCAGGATCGATGAAGTCGACTACTGGGTGCCGGAGCACGTGCGCGAGTACTTGCGGGCAATGGGCTTTCAACTTCCCCTTGAGCCGATGGAGAGCCACATCAGGGCCTGGCACGAGTGGATGCAGGCCTGTGGCAGCTTTTACGATTACCGGGATAGCGACGGGTTCGGTAGGGTGTACGAGGTTCACAGGCGCTCGATTCATCCGGCTATGCGCGTGTGCAGGGAATGGGGCTCGCTGCTGCTCAACGACAAGACGCAGGTCGTGTGCGAGGACCAGGCTTGCACCGATTGGCTGCAGGAGTACTTCGAGCAGACCGGGTTCTTCCCCTCCGCCCAGGCGACCGTCGTGCGGGCGTTCGGCATGGGAACCGGGGCATGGGCGCTCTGGATCGACGCGGGAAACAAGGACGTGCGCATTCGCAGGTACGATGCGCGGATGGTCATACCGCTGAGCTGGGATGAGGAACGGGTGACCGAGTGCGCGTTCGTCACGCGGGCGTACTATCGCGGGCAGGCCGTGGACCAGTTGCAGATGCACCTTCTCGGGAACGATGGCGGGGCGGAATCTTCCACAGCTTCGCCTTCCACATTATCAAGAATCTTGGGAACGGGGAGCCTGGCTGCGCTTTCGCCTTCCAAATCTTCCAAAGGAAAATCGGCAGCGCGTTCACCTTCCCATGGAAAAGCGGAATGGCCTGGCGTATCTTCACCTTCCCAATCAAACGGAGCAGGGCTTTCGCCGCATTCTTCATCTTCACATGCCCCCACGAAATGGCGGGCTGGCAATGGTCGCGCTGCGGCGTCACCTTCAGAACCTTCACTTTCAAAACCCTATGGTCGCGGCACGGCACAAGCATCCGGTCACGATGGCCGTGCTGGGGCGTCACCTTCCACACCTTCACCTTCAACGTATTCCAAATCTGATGGTAACGGCGTGGCGCAAGCTTTCTCAACCGACGCTTTCCCCACCTATGTGATCAAGACGGTTTGCTTCGACGAGGACGGGCGGGAAATCGACGTGGATGGCGTCTGCGTGGAGTACGACACCGGTTGTCCCTTTCCGACATTTTCTCTCGTGAAGCCGGCAATAGAGAACACGCGCGTGGATATGAGCCCTTATGGGCAGAGCGTGTTCGCAGATGCCATCGATGCGGTTCAGGCGGTGGACCTCGCTTTTGACGCGATGATCAACGAGGTTGACGTGAGCAAGATGAGGGTCTTTCTTTCGGACGTGCTTTTCGATAAAGAGAGGGATGGCAAGAAGAGGATTTCCATCCCCTTTGGGAAGCAGGACTGCACCGTGTTCCGCAAGGTCATGAGCACGGAGGATACCATTCAAGAGTTCGCGCCGGCATTGCGCACGGCATCGCAGGTGGAGGCGCTTCGGATCTCGCTGCAGATGCTTGGTGACTTGTGCGGGTTCGGCATCACGTATTTCGACTTCGATTCGACCGGATATATCAAAACCGCAACCGAGGTGAGCAGCGACAACAGCGCCCTGATGCGGAACATCGCACGGCACGAGCACGGATTGGAGCAGTCGATAGCGGGCATCGCTCGTGCGCTTCTCCACATTGCGCGGGGCTTCGGCCTCGACCTTCCCCATGAGGGAGCTATCCACGTCACTTTCGACGATTCGATAATCGTGGATACCTACCAGGAGAAGAAGCAGGACCTTTCCGAGGTCGGCGTGACCATGTCCGTCGCCGAATTCAGGGCTAAGTGGTATGCGGAGTCCCCCGAGGTCGCGGAGGAAAAGGCGGCCGCGTTGGCGGGGTTGGGTGAGTGACGCCATGGCCGAGGCGCTTGGCGCGATTCGGCCGCGCGCACCGACGCGGGCCCGATTATGACGGTTTGGGAAACTTCGGCGCTTATGGGCTGCGGCGCCCGGGGCTGTGGTAACATGTACGGCAGTAAACCCGCCGGCCTCTCAACGATGCTCACTGGCGGGTCTTTCTTTACCTGGAGGATGACGATGGAGTTCCCGAAGCCTTTCCTGACGTACGACGAGCAAGCCGACCTGCTGATCTCGCGGGGCATGGTCGCGGACAGGGACGCGCTCGTGGAGCACCTGCAGGACGTGGGCTACTACCGCCTGAGCGGGTACTGGCGCATCTTCCGCAACGACGACGACACGCTGCGCGAGGGCACGACGTTCGAGCGCGTGTGGGACCTCTACGTCTTCGACCGGCAGTTCAGGCTCGTGGTGCTCGACGCGATAGAGCGCGTGGAGATCTACTTCAGGACCCAGCTGTCGCATATGCTGGCGAGGGACACCGGCGCGTTCGGCTACCTCGAAAACTCGGGCCTGCCAAGGCTCGGGGCCAGGAGGTACGAGCAGTTCATGAGCCGCGCCGAGAACGCGTTCTCGCGATCGCGCGAGCCTTTCGCCGTGCACTTCCGCGAGAAGTACGGGGACCGCCACAGCATGCCGCCCTACTGGATGTTCGTCAACGTCATAGATTTCGGCATCATGCTCTCGATGTACAAGGGCGCCTCCGTTGACATCAGGAACGAGCTCGCCGCGAAGGTGGGCGTGTCGGCCAGGGTGCTCGAGTCGTGGCTCGTGTCGTTGAACACCACGAGGAACATATGCGCGCACCATGGCAGGCTCTGGAACAGGATCGCCGGCACGCGGCCGACCATCCCCAACGAGCGAAGCGACCCGCGCTGGCACGACCCCTACGAGGTCGAGGGCAGGCGCGTTTTCGCCACGCTGACGATACTGAGCTACCTTCTCTCGTACGTCGCCCCCAACACGTCGTGGAGGGAGAGGCTGTTCGCGCTGCTCGATTCCCGGTCGGAATACGACCTGAAGCAGATGGGCTTCTCGGAGGGCTGGCAGTGCTGCCCGTTTTGGGAGCCATGGGTGCCGAAGAGCGAAAGCGATGCCGACTCCGAGGGGCTGGCGGGTAACGGGGGCTGCCTGGGCCCGATCGGACGTTTCCTCACCGGAGCTGGCGAATGAGGAGCCTGGCGCCCGATTCGGAGTACTTCGCGTTTCTCGATGCGTTAAGGGATTCGGGTGGGGTGAATACCGTCTTGGCCGCGACGTATCTGGCGCGGGAGTTTCCGAACCTGAGGGCGGAGGAAGCGAAGGCCATCTGCGCGGATTGGCGGGCGACCTACCACGAGAGGTGCACGCGGCCGGTTCGGTAAGAGCTGACTTGCCAACGTCGCACGCGGCTTTCTCCGTTTCGCCAACCTCAACTCCATATTCAACATTCACATCGGAACACGGTGCATGCTCGGCATGCGTTAGGACGGTCATGGGATGAATAGCGAAATCAAAGTTCAAGAAATCGGGAAGCTTCTCGAAGAGACGGTGGAGGAAATAACAATCAAGGCGAGCGAGGTTGACGCCCCCGAGGGGGAAAGCCTTTCAACGGGCCTTCTCAACCTCGATGAGGTACTCGGCGGGCTGCGGCCGGGCGAGCTCGTATGCATAGCGGGGACGAGCCGGTCGGGTAGGCATTCCCTGGCTTGCCAGATCGGCTTGAGCGTGGCGAGGCAGGGCGCGGCGGTGCTGATTGTCTCGGCCGAGACGAGCGCGCGGCAAATCGCCTTGCGGGCGCTTGCGGCGGATGCCCGGGTCGACCTCTCTGAGCTGGATGCCGGCAGGCTGGACGAGGACGGGTGGAAGCGCGTCGTGGACGCTGCGGGGGCGATCTCCGGACTCGACCTGCGCGTGTGCTGTAACCGTGACATCAGCTTGGATGATGTCGGCACTTTCGCCGAGGATGCCATGGGCGGTCGCGACAAGGGGCTCATCGTACTCTGCGGCGTCGAACGGATCGCCGAGACGCTCGACCGCGATTCCTGTTGGGTGGTGGAGCGGATGAGGGCGCTCGCGGTCGGGCTGCGCGTGCCCGTGGTTGTCACCGTCGACGTGGCCGAGGGCGTTGTGAAGAGCATCAGGAAGGGCGGTTACGACCCGTCCGACATCGGGATGGCCGTCGGCGGCGTGGATGACGAGTGTGACGCGCTGATGCTCCTCGACCGCAGCGCGACGCCCCTGCGGGTCGGGTATCTTGTCCCTGGATGATTGTTCGACCCGCATGGAGAAGGGCGGTTGCGGCATGGAGCGCGAAGCTGGATTGGTCGTCAAGTCTTGGTATCCGGAGCTCGATGAGATTCTGGAAGGGTTCGCACCGGGCGAGGTGGCTTTGGTCATCAGCTCGTCGGAGTTCGATGAGGGGCACTTCGGGCCGCTCGGGGCTGAGTTCGCGATGCACATGGCCTACGAGGCGGGCTTGGCCAAGGCGCGCGTGACTGTGGCGTCGCTGGCCGTCGAGGCGGGCTGGGCGGCCGAGTGGCTGAAGGCCGAGGCGCTGCTGCACGACCAGGGCAAGGTGATAGACGCGATGCTCGGTGACGGCGACGACGACCTGGCCGGGTTCGCGGCGAGGAAGCTCGCCAAGCTCGACGTACGCTACCTGTGCCGTGACGGGATGACATTCGCCGCCGTCGGGTCCGAGCTGGCCTACCCGTCGGCGCTCAAGCCGGGGTTCCTGGCGATGGTGGGCTGTCTCAGCTGCGAGAGCGCCGAGGCCGTTGAGATCGCCGCGAAGTACGCAGAGCTCGTTGGGGCGATGGTGCGCGACACGCACGCATCGGCGGTGGTGTCGCTGGACGCAGACCCCGGCATGCTCGACCTGACCGGCCCCGCCGACGAGATCGCCGCGAACGTGAGCGCGGTCCTCGCGGACGTGGTCGGCCTCTGCGACGCCGTCCTGGTCGTCAGCCCGGGCGAGGATGAGCCCTGCGACCCCGACGACATCGGCGCAGCGCTCACGCACGGGGAGCCGCATCCGGTGTGCCACGTGCTGAAGAGCGCGACGGGCGCGACCGGCACGGCCGAGCTGAGGATCGCGGACGACCACAAGGGTGCGCTGCCGGACATCGCGAGGCGCCAGCTGTAGGTTGCTACGTGTTCTCAAGCTGTCGCGTGCAGCTGCATCGCATCTCTGTTGCCGCCCCCGCCAGCCATCGGTGACGCCGTGCGCGGACAATCGAGGCAACGTAGCAGCCCAGCGCCCCGCGCCCCCGCATTGAGCCCGCGCAGGGCTGCCACGCCGCCTGGGGCGCATGGCGCGAAGCCGGCAACGTTGCAATCGGCCACGCAGGGCACCCCTCCCGTGGCTGAACCCGATGCTGCGGAGCAAGACCGCGAAGCGGGCTTGCGGAGCCGTGGTGAAGACACGGGCGGGGTGCCCGGCGTGGCCGTCCCGGTTGACTTCCATGCGCCATGCGCCCCAGGCGGCGTGGCAGCCCCGGGCGAAATGCGGGGGCGCGGGGCGCTGGGCTGCGGCCCAATCGCGATGACGCAGCGCGCGGTGGCACCGATGGCGGGGGCGGCAACAGATAAATCCTCAAACGTCGCTGGAGGCTAGACGTCGCGGGTGAAACGGCATTTCGGGTCGGAGCTGCAGCCCATGAACGGGCCGTACTTGCCGTTGCGTCTGACGAGCACAGAGCCGCACCACGGGCAGACGTTTCCCGAGGCGACCTTCTGGGCCTCTTCCACATGTTGCGTGCGTGCCGTCTGCGTGGAGCCTTCAGCGAGGGCGGCGAGGGACGCTTTCAGTTCCTCGAACATCGACGCGTCGAATATCGGGTCGAAGCGGGCAAGGTCCTTCCGGATGTTGCTTAGCAGGTGATGGCGCCTGCAGATGACGTACTCGGCGGTGTCTGGCGGCACCTTCTTCAGCTCGCAGCGCTCTGAGAAGACGATGTAGGAGCTGAAGGCCTCCTCTTCCAGGCCGAGGTAGTCGGAGAGCGCCTTCACGTGGGCGCGGTTCTGCTTGATGGGATTGTAGAACTGCTCCTTCGAGTTCGCGTTGAACGTGACGGTCCAGTTCCGCTGGTCGGGCGAGCCGAATATCCAGCCCGAGTAGTTCTTCGACTCGATGACGAAAACGCCCTTCTCGTGCAGCATGACGACGTCGATCTCCGACGTGGACGTGGGGCCGGACGCGCGCGGGACGATGACGTTCGAGAACACGGCGACGTTTCCGATGTTGCCGTGCACCAGGGCGTATTCGGTGAGGTACTCACCGTAGTGGCCCTTGCCCTGGAATGCATGCGGGATCTTCTTGATGATTCCCGGCTCTTCGCCTTTGATGCGCGCGATTATGCCCATGTTTCCCAACCGTCGTACGGGGACGAATCTATATCGCAGTTTGCAGCAAACTCATCCGGATAACCGAAAGACCTTTCTGAATCGCCAAAGTCGACGGTCACGGATATGGGGGCATCGTCATTGAGAGCTATCTTGCTCACCTTGCCTATCAAGCCGTCGTAGATAACTTCGGATGCATACAGCTTGTGGAGATACTGGGCGAGGAGGGGCTTCCATTCGGATTGTACCCGGGCGCTCTTTTCAGCGCACCAGATCCTATAGCCCTTCCATAGCGGCGACGAGTTGATGGCAGGGTAATCATCGCCAGAAGTCAGGTAGCCAAGCATATGCGGCTTGCCAGATGCGCCCAGGCGAATCGTCATCTTCGGCTTAGACCTCACTCCTTGCGCAGTGTAGCCTTCGATCCAGCCTTCTGCGGCCAGAGGGGCCACCCCTCTGCATTGGTCAAGCCTGTCCATTCCGCTCAAATCGCTTCCCCTGCGGTCTTCCGTAATCGTGACCTGGGCGTGAATGCCACGCGAGTCCACGAGCAAGAACGTTTCTCCTAACGGTTGATGGCACGACGAGAGGCCTCCATCGTCGACGCATTCGAAGTCGATGACGTGGGCCGTTGCGTCGTTCCAGGCGTGCACTATCACATCCCACCTGTCGAATACATCCGGCGGGCATGCCTCGACGTAGGAGAGTGGTAGCCGCATCGCCTTGTACGCGCCCAGGAAAAACTCCTTATCTTCAAGTGATGCGGAGGTTCCATTCTCGTTGAGAAGCCAGTCGTTCTCTCTCTGCTCAAACATGGCTTTTTCTTCGAACGCATGGTAGTCGCTTGAAAAAGCCTGCCACAGGCCGTAATCCGAGAAGCTTCCTATTCCCGATTGGGAATAGGTGAGCTGAACCCGCAAGCCGAGCTCGCTGAGTGCATGGTCGAGATCTACGCCATCGATGCCGGTGTATGCCATTTCCAAAGACAACCCGACGTTGTAATCGAAAGCCCGGGCGAAAAGACGCTCGTTGAACAGCCTTTCGAGTCCGATTAGATCTCGCGCGACGATAAGGTTTGTTGCCAAGCTCTCGAACATGCTTTGCGGTTGCCCCTTCCCAGGCAGCAGAACAGGCTTAAAGAGAACGCCTTCACACTCTAGCAGCGCATCGGCTTTTTGCACAGGCTCATTAACCGCGATTAGACACAGGATTGCGTTGATGGGCAACGTTGATATGGGCGTCTGATGCGAGGGATTGTTCCCTTGCCGCTCTGGAGGGGCTTTATGAGCAGATAACTTGAAAAGCGATTATTCGACAAGAATGTACGCAAGACGTGCTTGCTGAACCAAAAAAACGATTTGTGACAGCTATCTACCCTACTTTTTGAAGCCATTCGGGCTAGTGGACGAGCTGATTACCTGCTTCGATCGGATCGAATACGTGGAGACCTGCGTTTCGCGCTGCCCGATGGGAAGGACCGGGTAGAACGGAGGCTAGAGTGGGAAAGACATACGGGTATGCAAGGGTTTCATCGAAGGATCAGAATCTAGATCGACAACTCGATGCCATGAGGGAATTTGGAATTGACCCAAACTTGGTATTTGCCGACAAGGCCAGCGGCAAGGACTTCGAGAGGCCAGAGTACAAGCGGCTAATCGCGACGCTGCATGAGGGCGACGTGCTGATAGTGAAGAGCATTGACCGTCTTGGGCGTAATTATGACGAGATTTTGGAAGAGTGGCGGCGGATCACGAAGGAGCTGAAATCGGCCATCGTGGTCATAGATATGCCCCTGCTGGATACTCGTGAAAAGCGCGACGGGTTGACTAGCGTGCTCATCTCGGACATCGTTCTGCAGCTTCTTTCCTATGTCGCTCAGGTTGAGCGAGAGAACATCAAGCAGAGACAAGCGGAGGGCATCGCCGCAGCTCAGGCGCGTGGTGTGCGATTTGGGAGACCGCCGAAGAAGAAGCCAGGTAACTACGAGGCCACCAAGGCGGCGTTCCTCGAAGGGCACATCACGAGACCGGAGGCGGCAGCCAGGCTGAAAGTTTCGGTCAGCACTTTCGTTCGATGGATAAAGGATGACGAGAGGGATTGCGCATAGCGGTAAAACCGCAGGTAGATAGCGTGTTTTGACAGGTTCAAAACGTACACGTTATTGAACGGTCACTAACTTGTTAATTATACAGGTTGTGTCAAGGCATTTCGCGAGGTCATTCGCTTCGTACAAACAGTTTATCGGCAAATGGCTCCAAGGTTCAAAATGTGTACGTTTTGGCGGCCGTGGCAGAACGGAAATGCTGTAAGGAGTCGAGATGGACGATGCGGGTGGCTGCCTTGGCTATTTGATTTTGATTGCAATCGGAATTGCCGTAATTGCCTTCGTAGTGTGGCTGATTGCGCAAGTGGTTCTCATAGTGGGTGCCACTATGGGCGTTGCAGGCCTTGCTTACGGTGGCGGGCAAGCTTGTCGGAACTATGGAATTGCGTTCAAGCGCAACGTCATTGAGTCGAATCGCGCTTAACCATGTTCGGACGCAGCAAGAAAGCGGAGGACATAGACGCGCTTTTGCCGGATGAGCCTTCTGGAAAAAATTACTTCCTTGAAAAGGGATTCTCGGATCTCGGCGGAACAATCCGGGAATCGTTCGAGGCGAACGGGAAAACTGCGAGCAAGTCATTCAGTTCTATAACGGGATCGAAGTACTCGGGGGCTGGAAAAGCCGCCATGGGAGTGCTCTACTTCTTTGCCGGTATAGCTGTCGCGATCTTCGGAACCATCCTGACACTTTTGATTTCTGTAGTTCACTCGATAATCGTGTTCGTCATAATGCTCGTCGTCTACGCGGGGCTCGGGCTCTCGAAGTTGATTGACGGGATATACAGGCACACCTTAGGGCTGTCGGTGGTTTGCGACCGCTGCAAAGTCAAAACCGAGTTGCCCGGTTACCATTGCCCCGTCTGCGGAAAGACGCACTACAGGCTGAAGCCGAACGTTTACGGCATCTTCATGCATAAGTGCGAATGCGGGCAAAAGCTCCCCGCCACTTTTTTCATCAGGACCAAGAACAAGACGACCGGAGACGTTTATCGGCGCAGAAAGCTGGACGCCGTTTGCGGAAATCCGAATTGCGAGGCTCGCGTGTATCCAGACGAGAGCCGACCCGTCACCATAACTATCGCAGGCAGCCCATCCGTTGGCAAAACTGCCTATCTCACCGCCGTTTCTCACGAGCTTATTGAGGGAGTGTTTCCCAAAGCGGGCTGCACGGTAACCCACTACACCCCGGAGAAGGAGACGATGTACCTGGCAGCCGCTAAAGATTACAAGAGCGGTGAGACTGCGAAGACCATCGAATCGACAGACCGAGACAAGCCAAGCGCCTTCTCTTTAAGCTTCTTCGTGGAGCACGCCAAGCTCAAACCGAAAAGGTTACTGCATATCTTTGACATTGCTGGTGAAACCTTCATAAGGAACGCTGAGCACGAAAGACAACTGCAATACAGTTACGCGGGCGTGATCCTTATTGTGGATCCAATGGCCATACCCGAGATACGAGACCGTTACGAGGATGAGCTCGACGAAATCGACGCCCTCAGCATCGGTGGCGAAGATCCAAATCAGGTCCTCTCCGCATTCGTCGCTAAAGTGCAAAACGCGGGCGTCATCGCGACTGGCAAGCAGATTGCCGTGCCCGTTGCGATAGTGATCAACAAGATAGATGAACCTGGCGTAAAGGACGTCTTTTCCGAGGATGCCATTAGCGCATACAAGGCCGCCCACGCTGACTGCGAAGAGGACAAGATTACTGACCGGATGTGTCGCGATTTCCTCATGGAAAACAGGATGGGCAACTTTGTCACAACCGTAGATGTCAACTTCAAGACCGTGCGTTACTTCGCATGCAGCGCCATCGGCCACACGCGAGGCCAAGGCATATACGAGCCAAAAGGCGTGATTGAGCCGATTAGATGGATAGCGAAGCTGACGGACAAACAGCTCGCCCGGCTGCTGGACGCCGGAAGCGAATGAGATTGGGGGGTCGAATGACTGACTACCTTGAAGACCGCATTCCCGAAAACGGCGAACCCGAGGCGCCAATTCCGACTTCTCATCCAAACGAAGGGGAGCCGCCTGCAGAGGTGAACGCGGCGGATGCAGGCTATAACGCCCCAATGATTGATGGGGATGTCACCGAAACAGAGGGGGACGACGCGGCTGCCGTCGATGTCGAGTTGATTGGCTGCGATTCGATCGATGGCGATCAACCCGAGGACGATGCAGAACAAGCAACGTTGGATTACGTAGTAAAACGCATCGACAGCTTGGAGGACCTATTCAGGTCTAAGATTTCACGCAGCGAGTACGAAGAGCAAGTGCTGAAGCGTTATAGCGATGAAATTCACGAGTACAAGTCCGACTTGTACAAGAAGATAACCCTGCCCTTGATTAAAGAGATCATAGGCGTCAGGGATGCAACGTGCTCAATACTCGAGAGAGCGCATGATAACGAGACGGGCGTCAGCATCGACTCGGTTGAATTCATATGCGACATGCTAGAAACCGCACTCGACAACTTCGGAGTGTCCGTACAACGACCAGAAATTGGCGGGTTGCCCGAAAAGGGGACGCAACGCCCAATTGGGCGAGTAAAGACCGCTATTCGCGAAGATCACGGAGCGATTGCGGCCGTCATGAACGATGCCTACCTCATGGATGGCAAGTGCGTTTCGCCTGCCAAGGTGAAGGTTTTCGCATACGACGAGTCACTTGATGACAGCAACGAAATGCAACAGACGTTCGCGAGGAATGGCGCTGAGGGCGAAAGCCAAGCGATCATCGCAGACGTCGAGATGGAGCCGGGCGCTGGCATGCCCGCGCCCGCGCCCGTGTACAAACCAGAGCAAGACTAGGAAAGAGGTAGCCATGAGCCAAGAGCAAGAGGGAACGGTATTCGGCATCGACTTGGGGACGACCTACTCGTGCATTTCATACATCGACGATACAGGTAACGCCCAAATCGCCGAAAACATGGAGGGCGGCAGAACAACGCCTTCCGTTGTCTACTTCGCAAGCGAGGACGAGGTCGTAGTTGGCCAGGCTGCGAAAGATGCAGCTGTCTTGGAGCCGGACAGGACCGTTCAGTTCGTCAAGCAGCTCATGGGGAACTCGAAGGTGGCGCTTGAAGTCGACGGCAAGGAAAAAACACCGGAGGAGATCTCGAGCTACATTCTGAAGAAAGTGGCCCAAGACGCAGAGCAATCGACGGGATACCCCGTAAAGAACGTGGTTATCACCGTCCCGGCTTATTTCGGGGACGCGGAGCGACAGGCAACCAAGACGGCTGGCGAACTGGCTGGATTGAACGTGATGAGCATTGTGCAGGAACCCGTCGCAGCCGCCGTCTACTATGGTTGCACCAAAGCCGGAACCGACCAGACGCTGCTCGTATATGACCTTGGCGGCGGCACGTTCGACGTAACGGTCATGAATGTCTCCAGCGACGGAACCGAAATCCAGGTTGGTTGATCCGACGGAAACCATAACCTCGGCGGACGTCTTTGGGACGCCCAGATCGTCAGCTACCTGGCAGAGACGTTCCGGGAAGAGACCGATTACGAGGACGACTACGACGAGTTCGCAATGCAGCAATTCCAAGACGCAGCTGAGAAGTACAAGCAGCAGCTCACGACGCGCCCAGAAGTGAGGGTGAGCCTGAACATTGCAGGGCTCGGGTTGCAGACGAAGCTCTCGCGCGAAACTTTCGAGTCGCTGACCACCGCCCTGTTAGACGAGACTATTCAGCTAACCGCGCGGACGATAGAAAACGCGCGCTCCAAGGGATACGAGGTTAGCAAGATTCTTCTCGTCGGCGGCTCGACGTACATGCCGCAGGTGCAAAATGCGCTCGCGAATAACTTCCCGGATCTGGCGAGGGAACTCAACGAGCCCAACGAGGCCGTCTCCAAAGGCGCGGCACTGGTCGCTCGCAACGACGCAATCAGACTGATAACGGAACAAAACGAAAATAAGACGGATGGCGGCGGAGAGGATGGCGCTTCAGAAGATGGCAGCAGCGCCGAGGCAACACAAGCTCCTGTGATCTCGCTGCCGGGAGCGGTGGACATCGAAAACATAGCCACAACGACGATCAAGCTAGCCACGACGAAGAGCTATGGGATAGAGGTTATCGCGAACGGCGAAGACATGATCAACAACATGATTCGAAAGAACCAGCCCATGCCAAGCGAGGGCGCATATACGCATGAGCAGCGGTTCGGCACCCACGCGGAAGGGCAGTCAAACGTCGAAGTGCGAATCTACGAGAACGACGAGGAGAGCGAGCTTACGGGGATTGACGGACGTGAGCCGATAAAGGAGGCGACGTTCGACCTTGGCGGTCCGATGCCTGCAGGCTCCCCCATCGATGTCACATTCAGCTTGGATACCAACGGCATCCTCGACATCGTCGCAGTCGAGCCCACGAGCGGGCGCCAATGCCCTATCCACATCGAGACCGGTGGGCTGACCGCAGAGCAGATTGAAGACATCAAGAGCGGCCTTGTTATGAACATCGAGTAACCGAAGCACGTTTGTATGGAAATGGCGTAGAAGCACGAGCGCCCGCACGTGGCATGCCGTGCGGGCGCTTTCATTGAGGAGCATTAACATGGGATTACGCGTCGGCATTGATTTGGGAACCACATATAGTGCTGTAGCGAGGATTGACGCCGATGGCGTCGCCCGCGTCATCAAAAACACCAATGGAGAAACCACGACGCCATCTGTTCTCTGTTTTTTGCCCGAAGGCAGAATCGCCTTTGGCATAGAGGCGAAGGAATACCAGGAGGAAGGCGACCCGAACGTAGCCGCGTTCTTCAAACGGAGCATGGGTGAGGGCAGCTGCTTAATCGAACACGGAGGGCGTGAGTACACCGCGACCGACCTATCAGGAATCTTTTTGCAAAAGATCATAAAAGACGCCGAGGAATCCGCTGGCGAAACGATAGATGCCGCAGTGATAACGGTTCCGGCTTACTTCGGGGCACGAGAAAGGCAAGCGACCATAGAGGCCGGCGAGAGGGCGGGCGTTAAAGTACTCGGGCTGCTCAGCGAACCCTCAGCAGCCGCGTTTGCATACGGGCTCACCGGTGACGATGAGTCCAAGACCGTTCTGATTTACGATCTCGGTGGCGGCACGTTCGATGTGACCCTTGCCCGAATAGAGCGGGACGAGGTCCGCGTTCTCGGGTGCGACGGGAATCACAAGCTCGGAGGCAAGGACTGGGATGACGCGCTAGCCAGGCTGCTCGTAGACCTGCTCGCCGACGAGCTCGACGTTGACCCTTACGACTTGAGCCTCACGCCCAGTGAAATGAACACCCTCCTCGTGAAAGCAGAGCAGGCTAAGCGTCAGCTTTCGTCCAGGGAGAGCGTTAGACTTCAGGTGACCGCAGGAGGCGAAACGGGTGCCGTCAGCATCTCACGCGACGAATTCGCGCAAGCGACCGAAAGCCTCTTGCGCATGACCACCACCCTCATCGAGAAGCTCCTTGACGAATGCAACGTCAATTGGAATGAGATAGACGGCACCATTCTGGTCGGTGGTTCGACTCGTATGCCAGCCGTCGCCAGTTTCTTGAGAGACGCCACGGGCAAGGAGCCCCTTCGGGGGATTAACCCGGACGAAGCAGTTGCGCTCGGTGCTGCGATCAAGGCAAACATGGAAGACAAGCCAATGTACTCGCTCGGAGGCGCCAAGGGACAATTCGAGCTGAAGGGGGCAAAGACGCTCGTAGATTCCACAGCCCACGCGATGGGAATGGTCGCCGAAAGCTCCGACAGGAAGCGCTATATCAACTCGACGATCGTTCCGAAAAACGCGGCCATACCCGCGCACGAAACCAAAAGCTACTCCCTCCGCGTGCCGGCCAAGGGCGGGATGCTTGAGGTTTACGTATTGCAAGGCGACGCTGACCGCGTCCTCGACAACGTTCTTTACGCGAAATACGTGGTAAATGGGATTGAGCGCGAGGACGGCAGAGAGTCGGTGGTGGAGGTTTCATATGGGTACACCGAGAACGCAACTATAGAAGTTTCCGCTAAACAGCCTGCGACAGGGAAGACGCTTGCTGTTGAGCAGTGTGAGCCCGAAGACGATTTGAGCAGATTCGACGGGTCGCCGTTGGCTTACGAGGAAGAGCTCAAGGCTTCTGCCCCGCAAGTGGCCCAGCGCATACTCCTGGCGCTTGATGTCAGCGGATCTATGAGTGGTGACCCACTCGAGCAAGCCAAGAGCGCTGTGCGTGGTTTCGTCGATGAGCTGGAAGACACCGAGGCAATCGTGGGCTGCATGGTGTTCGCTGACAAAAATCGGATGGAGGCAAAGCTAGCGCCACTCGCCAAGCGAGGCAATGCTGGCAGAGTGCGTTTCGCAATAAACCAAATCAAGATCAGCGGGGATGTCGGATACGGAAATGCCGCAGAGCCAATTGGCTATTGGCTCGACGAGATACGTAGAGCGGAGCCCGTCTTTAGCACCAGCGAAGAATACCACGACTGTCTCGTCATTCTTACTGATGGCGTTTGGAGCACACAAGAGCAGGCGATTCGCAACTCCCAGAAGGCCGCTGAGGTCGGGCACGACATCATCGCAATCGGGTTCGGTGGAGCCGACCGGA
The DNA here is from genome assembly GCA_017460365.1 of Eggerthellaceae bacterium. Classification (GTDB taxonomy): domain Bacteria; phylum Actinomycetota; class Coriobacteriia; order Coriobacteriales; family Eggerthellaceae; genus UBA9715. The sequence continues at coordinate 5,884 of JAFUBE010000921.1, read as the reverse complement.
GATTCCTAGAGCAAATTGCGACATGCAGCGATTATGCGGCTCTTGTCGACGCCTCGAAGCTCGTGGAGACCTTCTCGACTATCGGGCGGGCGATGGCATCGGGTAGTGGACTGTCGCTGGCCTAAACAGCCAGACCACATACGGAAGGGAATTCTGTTGACAGATACAAGGAGTGCATACAACTGGCTATTGGTACTCGGCATTGCATTCGATCCGGCGCCTAGCGACGAGAAGACGCTTAGCGCTGCCTATGAGGCAAAGAAGAAGTTCGTCAACCTGAACAACAGCCGGAACGACCCACAGAAGGGCGAATACTACAAGGCTATCGCCGACCAGCTCGACAAGACCGAGGCTGGAACGCCCGCCGTGCTCCGAAGGCTTAACGATGCCACACAGCGAGAGCAGCTTGCGGAAGATGCAATGCGAACCGTCTACAAGCTGATGGATCAATTTATCACCGAGGCGGCAAAAGGCGAAGGCCGAGAAGACGATATCGAGAGCCATAAATTCGCGAACATCGCGAAAGTGACACAGAAATTCGTACAGAGAAAAACCCGCATCCCCGATTGGGAATGCAGCGCAGACGACGTGCGACGAAGGGTCGAGGCCCTGGGCCTGGAGATAATCGAGACCGGACAAGGTGGCGCCAGTGCTTCGAGCAAGAGCGACGAAGAAGCGGCATACGAGCCGTACTCCAAGAAATCGAAATGGCGCAGTAAGAACTGGGGCGAGCTGGACAAGGCGCTCGGGCACTTCGGATTCGCAACGATATACGAGTACGCATGCCCGCAAGGCCACGAGGGAAACCCCACAGGAGCACCTTCCGGAGACATACTGAAGCGAGCCGAGTACCTGCGCGATTCGAAAAAGCAGCACAACGCCGAGAAATCCTCTGCAGAGCTCATAGCAAGCCATGCGAAGGCGATCCTGCAAAGCGAGGCTTCCAGGGCTGAGTACGACGAATACATCGAGTTCAACGCCGTAACGGATATCCTTGAGCGCTTCGAGAGCCTAGTGGATGTCGGAGGCGGCGTTGTGGGCGACGACGCCCTCAATGGGGCGATTAGGGAAGTCGCCGAGGTTGTGCGCGATAAGAGCAAGGCCCCCCTTATCGTTAGGGGGTTCTGCAGGAAGAAGAACAAGAAATTCTCGCAGCAGATGAGCGCCGTCTACTGTCGATGCGGCTATGCTAACGCCCTAACGAGCAGCGCATGCCAAGGCTGCGGGCTGCCTCTCAAAGTTGCATGTCCCTCCTGCGGGAAGAAGCACCCCAACAATGTCGAATACTGCGATTGCGGAGCCCCTGTTGGCAAGAAGCTGGGCGAGGCAACCTTGCTTTGCTCTGCTGCGCAGAAGGCGATCGAGCGGTTCGACTTTGCAAACGCGGAGGCGCTTCTCGCACAAGCGAAAACCACCTGGGCAGGGTTAAGCAAGTATTCAGAGCTCGAAAACAAGATAAGTAGCATCAAGAGAAGCGTCGGCCCTGTTGCTGAGAAGATAAGTCGTCTTATCGCCCAGAGGTGCTTCATGGGCGCCAAGGAAGCTATCTCAGAGGCAAAGCGGAGCCATCCGGGATTCAGCATGCAGGCGATGGAGAGGGAGATAGCCGAGCGAACCGCCGAGGCCGACCAATATGTAAGGCAGGCGGTGGCCGCCCGATCCGAGGACGAGCGGTTCGATTTGTATGAACGTGCGATTGCAGTGTGCGCAGACCAACGTGACGCCTTAAGCTATATGAGAAACAACCCCCCTGCGCCACCCGTCGATCTAAAAACGGCGGTTGAAGGAGGAAACGGGGGCGTTCGCATCGTGTGGCGCGCGTCGACGGCCAGCGGGACCGTCAGCTACACCGTGAGGCGCTGCGAAGGCAGCTCGCCAGTTGACGAGGGCGACGGCGTTGAGGTCGCGAGCGGGAACGTTACCCGAGCAGAAGATACTACCGCCCTGCCCGGACGGCCTTACTATTACGCGGTGTTCGCCATTAGGTGCGGAGTGGCTTCTACCGCCCTTAAGCATCCAGATCCCGTATACATCACTAGCGAGGTGGCGGGGCTTTCCGTCATGCCTGGCGACGGCATCGTAGAATTTCGTTGGAAGAAATCGGATTCTTTCGAGGTGGAAATCGAGGAAGTCGCGCCGGGCAAGAGCGTTATCGCGAGAACGAGAAACGGATTCTACACGCATTCCGGACTGGCAAACGGAACTACCTATGCTTATCGGGTAAAGGCTGTCTATCGAATCGATGGCAGAGAGCAAAAAACCGCTGGCCTGAGCGTCGACGCCACCCCGATCGGCATGAGCGAGTGCATTGGGGATTTCCGAGCCGTACGCTCGCGGGACGCGGATCACCAATTCGAGCTGACCTGGACCGAAGCCCCAAACAGCAGCGTGAAGCTCTTCTCTGGCCCAGAGCGCGACGCACTGCCAGAAGAGGGAACCGTGCTCTCATTGGGCGAGCTAGAAACACGCTTTTCTGAACCCGGAATACAGGGGCAGAAACGCGGTTCAGCAAGGATGCAATACAGCGGAGACACTCCCATGTTCGTTTTCCCCGCACTTATATACGGGAAGACGGCCGTCGTCGGCAACAGCGCTCGCGTCTTCGGCAAGGAAGAGATACGGATCGCCAGCGTTCAGAGGATGAATGATGATCTCGTGATCAGAATCGACCCGCCGGCGAAAGCGGTGGCTTTCGTTGTGCTCTGCCGCTCCGATCGGTTCGTCCGCGACGTCGGCGAAAGCGGCAAAGACGGGGACCAGAGCAGAAGGCAGATTCCGCTTAAAGCCTACGAGCGCGATGGCGCTTTGCGCATTAAGTACGCAGGGGCAAGAGACTACTATATTTCGGTTTGCGCTGTGTACGGATCGCCGTCTGCGCCAACCTACTCAGAATTGACAGAGTACCTTTTCACCACGAAGCCGAAGGCCGCGATACGTTACTCGATACGCGCATTGAAAATTCCCTTCATTGGGGTAAAAGCCACGCTCACGTTCCACGCGGACGCATCGAAGTTTGCGCTGCCCCAGACCGTAATTGAATACGGAATCGGCGGCCTCCCCGTTTTCTCTGGCAGTGGAACGCAGGTGGCGATAATACCCGCCCAGGAAGTGGAAGGATCCATGGATTTCGAAGTTAACGGGCTCCCGAACCGGAAGGGAATCTACCTGAAGGCGTTCCCGGCCGACGGGAGCGCGGAGCCTTACGTGCTAGACGCCCATTCGAATTGCAAAATCAGTTAGGAGAAAAGCATGGCCAAGCTTTCATTCACATGCCCGTTTTGCTTCGAGAGAATCAAGTCTGACGAGATCGAGTACAGATGCCACAACGGATGGTGCCCTGGTAAAGAAGAGGAGGACGCGAAATATTCTGAATACATCGGCGCCGGGGCGACGCTCAAGCTCGGCCATGTCGTGCAATCGCAGACACGTAGGATATCGCTGGGCGTTCCGAAACCCGTCATGTGCGACAAGTGCGGGCAACCCACGCTCCGCATTTGCCCTCACTGCCATAACACCCTCCCCGACTCCACGGTGCTTGGAGCCGACAACATCATCTCGATTATCGGGACGCGAAGCGCTGGGAAAAGCCTCTACATCACCGTGCTCATCAACGAGCTCATGACGCGCATAGCCCCGGCTTTCGACGCATCGATGCAGGGCTTCGTCGATATGAGCGGTCTCTACGATGCCAATAAGCTATACCGGGACACGAAATACAGCACGCTCTACGACAAGCAGGAAACTCTGCCCCAGACGATGATGAACCAACGGATGCGCGGGGCCGGAGACCAGGACAAGACGCCACTCGTGTACAGGTTCGCCTATGTTCAGGATCGGCTTGGTCGAAAAGACGATTTCACCCTCGCCTTTTTCGACTCCGCCGGCGAGGACCAGCAAGATGCGCATATGGCGGCAACTGTAATGCGGTACATAGCACACTCGAAAGGCGTAATCTTCCTGCTCGACCCCCTTCAGATACCGGAAGTACTCGAGCAAGTGGAGAGTGTGACAGGCAAGAAGTCCACGAGCACAGGGACCGACGGCGGGGTGAACGTCGCGCCCAACGTGGTCCTGGCCAACATGACGGCCCTCATACGGCAAAGCCTGGGCTTGGAGGGAAAGCGCAAGAAGATCGGCATACCCGTGGCCGTGGCCTTCTCGAAGTTCGATGCCGTGCAGCCCATCATTCCTGGGCAGCTGACGCTACAGCAAACGAGCCCCCATTGCGACAGCCGCGCTTTCGTGCAGTCAGACGCGCAGAACGTCGACGCGGAGATGCGGTCGCTCCTCCAGAGCTGGGGGCAGCAATCCCTACTGACCCAGATCGACCTCGACTACAAGAACTTCGCCTTCTTCGCTCTATCGAGCCTGGGGTTCGGCAACGAGCCCGATAGCGGGCAGAAGATCAAAAGACCCGCGCCGCACCGAGTCGAGGATCCGCTTCTATGGCTGATGTCTGAGAATAACCTGCTGTCGAACGCAAGCAACGGCAGCAATCCCCTTTCTGCATTCAGGCGATAGGGGGCATCATGCTAGGCCATCAGATTATCCAGACATCCTGCAGGCGAGGGATAAACGGCGGAGGCAGCGGATTCCAGGTATTCTCGTGCGACGAGGGATTGGCGAGCCTTGGGTATTTGAACAGCACGGAATACCAGCGGTTGTTCATTTACGACACACCCGTCGAGGTGGGCGTGCCTTCCTTCGGATACGCCCACATCGACGGAGCTGGGTCGCTTTTCAGCATGAACACCCGGCTAGCACACGACTTCGCAGGCGCCGGAACGCGGTCAGGGAACCTTCTGAACCATAGCGTGCTGACAGACGGTCTCGTCGATTTCTACCCTGCGGAGCTGTTCGGGTCACCGAGACTGCGAACCGAGATGGGCAAGGCTGAAGTCAACAGCGAAGACGCTCCCGATTATCTTCCAAGCTTGACCGTCGAGCCAGCAGGAGCCATCAATATTGAGGAAATTGGCGACTGGCTTGACGAGCGAGGCGGCGCAGAACCGCTCGAGAGGCTGCTCGGCGCTTACTTTGCAGCTATGGATGAGGGCAAAGCGCTCATTATCCTTGACTCTCCGGCAAATGTTACGAGGTGGATTGCAGCGCTCGAATACTGCCTACCGCTTAAACTGGCTCGCACTATAAGCTTTGTTAACTACAGCGAGAACGCTGCCAGCGTCAAAGCCAGCATCGCTGGCACATCGCGCGAGCTGCTCGAGACCAACACCCCTTCATACATGCTGGCTTCGATCAGCGTGTTTGACCCTGGAAAGGCTGAAGAACATGCGCTCCCAGATGGCTCGTTCATCGACTTCGTAGACATCAGCTACAGCCTCAATCCATCGGCGCTGTCGCAATTTGCCAGCTTCGTGGATAACGGCATAGACACCGAGAGCGGCCTTACGCTCGAAGGGCTCAACAACGCCTATGCCGTGTATTCGCTGACGAAAGACGATGCGTCGGATTGGACGCCTTCCGTGATCCACGACGGCTTAAACTACGCGATAGCCAACGGGACGGATGAGCTGAACGCGCGAATCGAGCGCATTATCGAGAGCAACCACGATGCACTTGCAGCGTTAGAGAGCGATTCTTACCTCGAAATTCTCGAATACCTCATCAGGCGCTGGCCTTTGCTCGACGAAGAGGGGAAGCGCTTCGTCGAGGGGGTGGCCACCGGAAACGTGATGGGCTTGCTCCAGCAGGAGAATGTTGACGAATCCATCTACCAAGATTACTTCGATGCGATTACGAGGGCATGTGCTTCTGCCGGGCTGAACATCTTCGAGATCTTGATGGAAGAGGAGTCGAGAACCAGGCTCTTCGCCACGGCGCAAAAGCTTTCCCTTCCGAAGCTGAAGCTTCTCGCTAATTCGCT
>JAFUBE010000920.1 GCA_017460365.1 Eggerthellaceae bacterium | reverse complement strand
GCAAGCGCGGCATGAAGGGGCTGGCCACGTGGGCCGTCACGTTCGCGCTCGCGCTGGGAGCTGCGGCCCTGCTCTTCGACCCGGCCGAAAACTTCATGGCCTTCGCGGCCGTCGCCATCGCCATGACGTCCACGGCGCTCGGCACGCTCATCGGCATCATGAAGGAGCGCGGGCTGGAGGGCACCGCGCTCGGCGACAACATCATGTCCTACGGCGTGTGGGGCCAGCTTTGCCCGGTGATCGCAATCGCGCTGCTGCTCTCCACGCGGCGCGCGTACCAGACGCTCATCGTGCTGGCAGTCCTGGTGGGAATCTGCGTCCTCGTGGCGCTCGGCTCTCGCCGCGTAAAGAACCGCGACGGCAAGCTCATGCAGATCATCGAGGCCAAGGGCGACTCGTCCTCGCAGCTGTTCGTGCGCTGCGCCGTGCTTCTGCTGGTCGTGCTCGTGGCGGCTGCCTCGGTGTTCAACCTCGACGTCATCCTGGGCGCGTTCGCCGCCGGCTTCGTGCTGCGCTTCATCCTGCCAGAAGGCCACCAGCGCACCGACGACAAGCTCAACGCCATCGCCTACGGGTTCTTCATCCCCATCTTCTTCGTGGAGTCGGGTATGAAAATAGACCTGCTCTCGGTCGGTGCCGCCCCAACGCGCCTGGTCATCGCTGTACTCGCGCTCGTCATCGTGCGCGCGCTGCCCTCGTTCGTGGCGCAGTCGCTAGGTCAGGGCTCCAAGCTCTCGGTGCGCAACCGCGCCGCCGTCTCCGCGTACATCACCACGGCGCTTTCCATCATCGTGGCCGTGTCCTCTACCGCCGTCGAGGCGGGGGCCCTCACGCAGGCCGGCGCCTCGCTCATGATCTCCGGCGCCGCGATATCGGTGTTCCTCATGCCGCTGCTCGCCCAGGTGCTCACCGAGCCCGAGCAGTAGCAACGTGTTCTGCTTATAGCAGGCGGTACCCTCGCGTCCTCTGCGACCCGATTGGTTCCGCGGGGTTTGTGTCAGCAAGCCTTCCTTGCGCAGCCTGAGATCGGCATGATAAATCAGTGTTTACCTAGATCTCGTCTGCCTCGAGGGCTTGCATGAAGCGGGCATAATCCAGCTCGTTCTGGTCGGCGTATTTCGAGGCGAACTGCGCGATGGCCTTGTCGAACTTGTCGGATTTGCCCAGATACGCCGCGATAGCGAACCTGTCCCCGGTGCGCGCGTGCGCGTGGGCGAGCGTCCATCCGCACGCTTTCGACAGCGTCTTCAGTTGTTCGGAATCGAGCTTCGACAGGTCGATCGAGCCCTTGCCATCCCAGAGTTGGCGCACGTAATAGTGCTTCTTCTTCCGCGTGTTCGCGTCAGGGATGGAGCACCACCCCAACAGCATGTCGGAGGCGGACTGCATCGCGCGCTGGCCCGCCACGACCCGCTGCCCGTGCTTCTTGTACTCGCTCTTCCCGGCGAATCGCTCGAGAACCGATGCCTGCGCTTCCTTGATCTGCAACACCAACGGGTCTTCCTCGTCGGCGCCGCGCATGACCACGATCCAGGCGCGCGTGCCCACGCTGCCCACACCTACCACCTTGTGCGCCACGTCGACCGCCGTGTACGAGTCGATGAGCCGGCGCTTGTCGGGGGCGAGGGTTGAACGGTACTCGGCGAGCACGGCGTGCATGAGGCGCTCGATGGCTGCTTCGTCGAACTTCTCCGCTCTGTCCTCCCCCATGTTCTCGGCGATGAGCTCGCGCAGCGGAACGATGACGGGAGGATCGCTAATGATGCGAAGCTTCCCGTCGACGACCTCGGTCATCTTCTGGATGGCGCGAGCCGAATTCTTGGCCTTGGCCTTGTCGATGACCTTGTTCGTGGCCTTCACGGCCGCCGCGTTCGGGCCGCTCGCTCTCGCGGTGTCCGTCTTGGCATGCGACTTGGCATCCGTCTTCTTATCCGACGTCTCCGCGGCTCCCTTTTTCGCGGAGGCTGACTTCATGTTCGCCACCACCTTCTCGCGGAGCGTATCGACGTCGAGATGCGCGTACCACACGTCGAGGTTGCCCTTGTCGGCGAACGCGCGCATACCCTCGCGATAGCCCTGCACGCACGCGAGCACGGCCGCCTTGCGCTGCTCCTTGGCAAGCCCGTTGTCGCGCCCGCAGATCTCCACGCTGGCGGCGAGGCGTTTCACGTCCCATTCCCACGGGCCGGGCAGCGTTTCGTCGAAGTCGTTGATGTCGAACACGGTGCGCCGCTCGGGGCTCGAGAACAACCCGAAGTTCGATATATGCGCGTCTCCGCACAGCTGGACCTGGATGCCGGTCACGGGCGTGTCCGCGAGGTCGGAGGCCATGATGAGCGCGCCGCCACGGTAGAACGTGAACGCCGAGGCCGACATGCGCTCGTAACGCAGCGGCAACAGGGCCTGCACGCGCGAGTCGCCCTGTTCGCGAAGCAGCTGCACCGGATCGGGACGGTCGAGCGCCGGGGCCCATAGCGCGTGATCCCCGCGCGGCACGCTCGCGCGCAGCCCCTTGCCCTTCGCGGTGCTTTCTTCCTTGGACATGGTATCTGCCAGGCTCAGTGCGTCTTTCAGTCGATCGCGCAGTGTCATCGTCTTCTCCGTTCCGTTGCTTCCGACAATGGCGAGCCCTCTCCGGGAATCCCCGCAGAGGACGCCCCTTCCAGCTAAGCCGCCAAGCTTAATAGTGCCGGTCCGGATCCCTTGGGCGGCGCGCTTCGTCCTCGAATCTCATTTGCCCATCTCAGTGGGCGTATTCGTTTTTCAGACGCATCGCATCAACCGCTCGAAATCTGAATCAGGCAACATTAGTCATCATTCTAGCAGTTTGGAGGCGTGGTGATAGGAGTAATGGGGTCTGGCGTGAGTTGGTGTGATTGGTCGACTTCGTAGTTCGTAGTTGACCTTTTGGCCTATAGCCTCGAAAAGCCAATAGAAAAGCTAAAGCGCCGGAGTAGGTAACTGACGTACCTTTCGGGCGCTTTGCGACTCGTATATTAGCGCATCACCCCTTGATGTCAATCACCTGGCCGTGCTTGACGGCGTAAAGTTGATGGGGGTAGCACTACCCCTGCATCGGGATCATTCCCGAGTCGATTCCCGCCGCGTAGCGCACCTCGGCGGACATGCCGACGAGGCTGGCCTGGTGCGGCGGCAGGTAACCGCTACCGACGGATTCTACCATCTTGCCGGCGCTCCCGGTGTTCAGGGCGGCAAGAATCCTCCGCTCTCGCTGCTTCGCGGTTACAGTTCACACCCCCGTTAACCGACGCTCACCTTCAGAAGTGCACGCGCGCCCAAGCCGCCTGGCGCCTTCGGCGGGCTGGTTTCCGTCGCGCGCGTTTTAGAAGGCGCGCTCCGCGCGCTCGCTCGTCCCAGACGAGCCTCGGCTTCTTCTTGGCGTACGCGGCCTTGAGGTAGGGTATCTGGTCCTCGTCGACGGCTCCGATGTAGGCCACCGTGGT
>JAFUBE010000919.1 GCA_017460365.1 Eggerthellaceae bacterium | reverse complement strand
TGCCGCCGGCGCAGCGGCGGCCCGGACTCTGCCGCCACGACGCCGCTCCCGGTGGCAATGGCGTCTGCGCCGACCGACCCCATCGGGCTTGCAGACATCACGCGCACGTGGGCGTCGTTTCACTTCCTACCCGCCGACCTGCATGCGGAAGTTCACAAGGGAAACTGGCATTACCGCAATAAATACCGTTTGATCTGCGGCCCGAACGGGGATCTCATAACAGACACGGTGAACCTCGCCCAAGGCAAGAGCTTGCAGGCGGCGGGTTTGGCCATGCACGTTCTGGCAGACACCTGGGCACACCGTTATTTCGCTGGAACGCCATCGCTCGTCATAAACAACACGAACCGTTTCTTCGTCGAATTAGTTCCCGCCGAAGACGGCTCGCTCACAGAACGGCCCGTGAAGTTCATACACAACCCGGCGATACCCGACGACTTCGACAACGGCGTGTACACGAACACGATCTTCCAGCCCAACGAGAACACGGTCATGAACTTGGGGCACGGCCGAGCCGGCCACCTTCCCGACCATAGCTTCATGAGGTACCGCTATGTGCCGGCGTGGAACGATTACGAAGAGGTGCTAAAAGACAATCCCACGGAATACTACCAGGCATTTTGCCAGATGGTCTATGCGATGAAATGCTTGCGTGGCGAAGCCGGGCCGTTCCAGGTGGATACCTACGACACGGCTGCGGTGGCACCGTATGAAGATGAAATTCGCCAGATCCTCGAGAAGCGCCAACCCGCAGAGGGAGCCATCGAGGACTGGCGCGCGTTCGGCGAGTGCCTTTGCGGACGCGCCGTGGATTATTTCGACCTAGACGCGCATGTGCAGGAATACCTCGACGCCGACCCCGACTGCAAAGAAGACACGTACCTTGGCAAGTTCATCTTGGCGGCGCTCGCGCAGAAGGGCATGGTGGTGAACCGCGTGTGGTCCTCCGGCAATCCGCTCGCTGGGCGCTCGATCGAATACGACGGCAAGGGCTTCGCAGGCATACGAGACTTCCTGCCCCTCATCGGATACCTGCGAAGAGGTGGCCGCCGTGACTAAGCTTCAACGCATTGCAAACCTGGCTCTCGGCTTGCTGATGATCGCCTGCGGAATCGTCATGTTGCTCGAGCCGGAAGGCGGGCTGCTTGTCGTGGCGTTCGTTTTGAGTCTCGCGATGTTGCTGTATGGCGTGAGAAAGCTGGTGTACTACATCAGGATGGCGCACCATATGACGGGTGGCTTGTCGTTGCTGTTCATAGCCGTAATCGCCATCGACGTGGGCGTGTTTGCGGTTGCGGTCATCGATAACCCCCAGCTAGCCATCGCGTTGTACCTGATCACCTACAACGCGATCACCGGAATTCTCGCCATCGCACGCGGCATAGAATCGAAGCTGTTCGGGTCTCCCTGGGTTCTGAGCATCATGCACGGTTTGGTGAACATAGCGCTCGCCGGCCTTTGCATTGCGTTTTACAACTCGAACGAAATCATGGTCTGGATCTTCTGCATCGGCTTGTTCTACAATGCCGGCGTTCGCCTGGCTTCCGCCTTCAGGCCAACCGAGATCATATACATACAATCACCCATCCCTCAATGCCGCCAGGCCATGCTAGAGAAACACGTCATCACCCCGTCCCGAACGCGGTGCGGGAGTGGCGCACGATGGCGATAAAGACGCGTTTAGGGAAGCGCTGATTTGTTCTTAGGGTTAAATTGACGCATACCTAGCATATAATCCTAAAACGCACACAAGAGCGCGCAACGCCATAGGGCGAAAGGGAGGAGCCGCCTCTATGATGAACATGCTGGAAGAGGCCGTCGTTTACGCGACCGTCATGCACCAGGGTAAGGTTCGCAAGTTCGGAGGCCGCCCGTACATCCTGCACCCTATGGAAGTGGCCCAGATCCTCTCCACCATGACCGACGACCTGGAGGTCATCACGGCGGGCATGCTTCACGACATCGTGGAAGACACCGATGGGACCCTCGATGAAATCGAGAAGCGCTTCGGCGAGCGTGTGGCAAAGCTGGTCGACTCCGAGTCCGAAGACGAATACCCCGGCGAGGACCGAAGCGCCACCTGGCAGCAACGCAAGGAGGGCTCGCTTCTCAACTTGAGGAAGAGCCGCGACGTGGGTGTGAAGATGCTCTGGCTCGCGGACAAGCTCGCGAACCTGCGCTCGTTATCTCAAATCTACTCGGAGCGGGGCGAAGCGATGTGGTCGGAGCTCCATCAAGACGACCCGCAGCGGCAGCTTTGGTACTACAAGAGCGTCGCCGAGGCGCTCGAGCTCTCGCTTAACAGGACGGGCGCGTTCAAGGAGCTCATCAAGCACATCAACTTCCTCTGGCCCGATACGTTCGACTGGGAAAAGGCCGTTTACCATGAGTACCGGGAGGTCTCGATCGAGGGCTGCAAGCTCATCGGGCGCGGTGCCAAAGGTGATGTGTACCGCTACGACGACGAGCTGGTGATCAAGGTGTTCAACCAGAACAACCTCTACCAGGACGTGGAGCGCGAGACCACCCTTGCGCGCGAGGCGTTCATCTTGGGCGTCCCCACGGCGATATCGTTCGGCATCGTGGCCGTAGGCGAGCGCTACGGCGCGATGTACGAGCTGGTCGAGTCCGACACGATTTCCGACTTCATTGCACGGGAGCCCGAGCGTGTGGATGAGTATGCCCAGCTCATGGCGGGGGTTGCCCGCGAGATCCACTCCATCGAGGCGCCTGAAGACGGCGTCTTCCCCGATGCGCTGGACAGGATCCAAGAATACATCCGCGGCGGTGTCGCCTATGAGGACGAGCGGCTGGCGAAGAAATGCATGAGGCTCGTCAACGCGCTGCCGGAGTGCAACACCTTGGTGCACGGCGACTTCCATACCAGCAACGTGTTCATGTTCGAAGACGAGCCCCTGCTCATCGACATGGACCGCATCTCGCGCGGCCACCCCATCATCGAGCTTGCCGACCTGTATTACTTCTACGTCATCTTAGGCGAAGACGACCCGTCGGTCGTCTCGGATTTCATGGGCTTTCCGTACGAGACGGCCAACCAATTCTTCGACTGTTTCCTCAGGCACTATCTTGAGACGGATGACGAGGCAAGGATCGGCGATGTGAAGGACAAGGCTATGATCTTGTGCTGCACGCGCATGATCCGCAAGGTCCGCAAGGGCGGGGTGACGTCCTCGGAAGCCAGAACCGTTATCGAGCGCTGCCTCGAGCGGATCGATGACCTCACCGCGAAACTGGATACGCTTGAATTCTAATTAAATTAACCAATAATTTGATTGCCTGCGGTCGTTTCATAGGTATAATACGGGTTCGCACTGTCAGTGAAGCATTAGCAACCAGTAAGGAGAACCGCATGAAGATCACCGCTTTCAATCCGCTCATCCTAAGCCCCAATCCCGGTGAAATCATCGAAACGCTCGAGGCGCTCGGCTTCGAGCGCGCACACACGAAGACCGGCATCAACGGCCACGTGACCTCGGTCGACCTCAAGTACGGCGAGGACTTCCGCGTCGACGTTGCTGAAGTCACCAAATTCCCGCAGGACATGTCCGTCATTCGCATGAACGTGCGCGACTTCGAAGAGGCATACGACTTCCTCATCTCCAAGGGATTCAAGAACGCCCAGGGCAGCGACGAAGTCACCGAAACCGAATCTTCCAAGTCCGCGTTGCTCTTTTCGCCCTCCGGCTTCGGCATCAACCTGACTGAGCACATCCGCAAGTAGCCGATAAGGAGACGCACCGTGAAGATCACCTCATTCAACCCGCTCATCGTAACCAAAGACGCCGCGCCGCTCATCGAACTCTTCGAGGAACTCGGCTTCGAGCGTCGCCACACTTTGGCTGCAACGGCATCGGGGAACGTCGACACCCTCAACGTCCGCATGAAGAACGACAGCGGTTTCTATATCGACATCTCCCAGGTCGAGGTTGTGCCGCAAGACATGATGCTCATCCGCATGAACGTGCCTGACTTCGACGAGGCTTACGACTTCCTGATTTCCAAGGGCTTCATTCATAAAAGCGGCAGGGTTGTCGAGACCGAGACGAACAAGTCGGCCATGCTGATGTCGCCTTCCGGCTTCGCCTTCGACCTCTGCCAGCACATTCGCAAGTAAAACGCGAAAGCCGAACGCGGTGTGACACTTCTCGTCAGACACGATCTGTCATTTTTCGAAGG
>JAFUBE010000918.1 GCA_017460365.1 Eggerthellaceae bacterium | reverse complement strand
GAACGCGCACGCCTGCCCGATGACGATGGGACCCGATCCGATGACGAGGATGGTCTGGATGTCGCTACGCTTCGGCATGGCTAAAACCTCCAACCCTGCAGACGCCCGTCCGCGATGTCGATGTCGAGGTAATCGTCGCGTCCATCCATGAGCCTGCTGAAAGCGGTGAACAGGTAATGGGAATCGGTCGGCCCCGGATTAGCCTCGGGATGATACTGCATCGAGAACGCGGGAATGTCGGTGAACGCAATGCCCTCGGCCGTGCCGTCGTTCAGGTTGACGTGCGTCAGCTGCACGCTGCCGAATCGGCTGTTCGCGACGACGGGGGCAATTCCGCGCTCGGCCCAGAAACGCAGGTCGCCGACGTGGCCCTCCACGCCCGCAGACCGTTCGGGCACAAGAGGCCCCAAGCTCGGGAACACGAGGTTGAACCCGTGGTTCTGGGCCGTTATCTCGACGCGGCCCGTCAGCAAGTTTGCAACGGGTTGGTTGCCTCCATGGTGACCGAACTTCAGCTTTTCCATCTGAGCGCCGGCGGCCTTGCAGATCATCTGGTGGCCCAGGCAGATGCCGAACACCGGCATCTTGCCGAGAAGCTTTTCGACCTGTGCGTACGTGCCGACAACCGCATCGGGGTCACCCGGCCCGTTCGACAGGAACACCCCGTCGGGCGATGCGGCCAGCACGTCTTCGGCCGGCGTGTCCCACGGCACGACCGTGACATCGCAGCCAGCCCGCGCAAGGCCCTCCAGAATCGACCGCTTCATCCCGCAATCGTATGCGACGACATGGTGGCGGGCCTCAACGGCGCCAGCCAAGGCAAACGCCTTTCCCTTGGGAAGGTCGTCTGCCGAGAAGCGGTACGGGGCAGCGCACGATACGCCGCTCGCCAGGTTGACCCCGACAATCGGCTGGCTTGCACGCGCCTTCGCGCACAGGCTTGCGACATCCGAATCGACAGTGGAGATAACAGCCCGCATGGCACCCCGATCGCGCACATGGCGCACGAGGGCGCGCGTGTCGACTCCCTCGATGGCGACCACGCCTTCGCGCGCGAGGTAATCGCCAAGCGTCAGGTCGCTTCGCCAGTTCGACGGCGTGGCGCACATATCGCGCACGACAAGCCCGCGCAAAGCGGGATGCGCTGCCTGCGCGTCTTCGACGCACACGCCGTAGTTGCCGATCTGGGGATACGTCATGACGACGACCTGGCCCGCATACGACGGGTCGGTGATCACTTCCAGATAGCCTTCGAGCGTGGTGTTGAAGCACACCTCGCCGAAGACCTCGCCCGGCGCTCCGCAAGCTACTCCCCGAAACGCCGTCCCGTCCTCAAGTACGAGCAGCGCCGGTTCACGCACCGGCTTCGACGTGCTTTCCAACATGCGCCGCGCAAGTTCGCTCAAGTTCGCCCTCCTTGATTTAGGTGGCCTCATTGTGCGACTAGGGTATTGCGAAGACGTTTCCGCATAATTAACGGCACGTTTCGTAACAAACACGTAAAACGCTGGAAACATGCGCCTCCTATCGTCGGGTTAGTCCTGAGCACGAAACCGCAAGCGACCACCGAGGAAGGGGCGATTTTCATGGGACGTATCGCCGAGGAATACGGCACGCTCGTTTTCAACGACCACACGATGCAGGAACTGCTGCCTTCAGCGACGTACAAGGCGCTCTCGAAGACCATCAAGCAGGGCAAGCCGCTCGACCTTGACGTGGCGAACGTCGTGGCGCACGCCATGAAGGAATGGGCCGTCGCCCACGGCGCCACGCATTACACCCACTGGTTCCAGCCGCTCTCGGGCATCACGTCCGAGAAGCACGACGCGTTCGTGAACCCGCAGAAAGACGGGCGCGCCATCATGACGTTCTCGGGCAAGGCGCTCATCCAGGGCGAGCCCGACGCGTCGAGCTTCCCCTCGGGCGGCATCCGCGCCACGTTCGAGGCCCGCGGCTACACGGCATGGGACCCGACGAGCTACGCGTTCATCAAAGACGACGTGCTCTGCATTCCCACGGCGTTCTGCAGCTACACCGGCGAGGCGCTCGACAAGAAGACGCCGCTTTTGCGCTCGATGGCGGCCGTATCGGAACAGGCCTGCAAGGTGCTTTCGCTGTTCGGCCAGGACGTCGAGCGCGTCACCACCACGGTCGGCGCCGAGCAAGAGTATTTCCTGATCAAGGAATCCGACTACGAGCAGCGCCAGGACCTCATTCTCACCGGCCGCACCCTGTTCGGCGCGCCGCCGTGCAAGGGCCAGGAGATGGAAGAGCACTACTTCGGCGCGATACGCCCCACGGTGAGCGCGTTCATGAAAGAGCTCGACGAGGAACTGTGGAAACTCGGCGTGGCCGCCAAGACCAAGCACAACGAGGTGGCGCCCTGCCAGCACGAGCTGGCGCCCATGTTCACGATCAGCAACGTGGCCATCGACCATAACCTGCTGACGATGGAGCTCATGCGCACCATCGCGTCGAAGCACGGACTGGTGTGCCTGCAGCACGAGAAGCCCTTCGAGGGCATCAACGGCTCGGGCAAGCACAACAACTGGTCGATCGCGACCGACCACGAGAACCTGCTGGATCCGGGCACCACGCCGGCGTCCAACCTGCGCTTCCTCGTCTTCCTCGCCGCAGTCGTGGAAGCGGTCGACGATTACCAGGACCTCTTGCGCATCTCGGTCGCATCGGCTGGCAACGACCATCGCTTGGGCGCCAACGAGGCACCGCCTGCCGTCATCTCGATCTTTCTCGGCGACGAGCTGGGGCGCGTGGTTGACGCCATCATCGCAGGCAAGGAAGACGACGGGGCCGAAAAGGTCTACATGGACCTAGGCGTCGAGGTTCTGCCCAGCTTCGAGCGCGACAACACCGACCGCAACCGCACGTCCCCGTTCGCGTTCACAGGCAACAAGTTCGAGTTCCGCATGCCCGGCTCGCAGGTGAACCTGGCAGACGCCAACACGATCCTGAATACGATCGTGGCCAAGGCGCTCAAGGATTTCAACGAATCAGTCGAGGGCGCCGCCGATTTCGAGAAGGCCGCCTACCGCTGGGTGCGCAAGACACTGACCGATCACGAGCGCATCATATTCAACGGCGACGGCTATGCAGACGAGTGGCTTGAGGAAGCCGAGCGCCGCGGGCTTGCCAATCTGAAATCGCTTGTCGACGCCGCACCGCACATGCTCGACCAGAAGAACGTCGACCTGTTCGTCGAATTCGGCGTGCTGGACGAGGCCGAGAACCACAGCCGCTACGAGGTGAAGCTCGACACGTATTCGAAGCTCATCAACATTGAGGGGCAGACGATGAGCCATATGACCAAGCGCAAGATCGTGCCCGCCGTGGGAGCTTACGCCGAGCAGGTCGCCGGGACGATTAACGCCAAGATGGCGGCAAACCCCGACTTGAAGCCGACGGCCGATCAGAAGCTTCTCGCAAAGCTGAACGATGGCGCCAACGACATGTCTGATGCGCTCGACGAGCTTGACGCAGCGCTCGCAAGAGCCCAAGCCGAAACCGAGCCGCTGGCCAAGGCGCGCGCGTACCACGACGACGTGCTTGGCGCCATGGACCGCCTGCGCACGGTATGCGACGCTATGGAAGGCATCGTGAGCACCGAGGCATGGCCGCTTCCCACGTACAACAAGATCCTGTTCTACTGCTAACGACAAACTGGAGGACGTGTGACACTTCCCGTCAGACACGAAATGTCATTTTTCGAGGGAGACGTGTGGGAAATTGCCGTCAATCCCTTTGTTTACGGGGGTTTTAGGCTGTCCGATTTGGAAATCGGACGGCGGTTCTACTGTACCGCCTATTTTAGAATGGTTGGTCATCGAACAATGATATTATTTCTTTGATTTCTTGTACTTG
>JAFUBE010000917.1 GCA_017460365.1 Eggerthellaceae bacterium | reverse complement strand
CGAACGATTTCGCGAAACCCCCTGTAACAAACACGCAACGCCGTCCTTGGAGAATCGGGTAAACCCGACCAAAGAGGAAGGTGATTGCGATGTACGACACCGGTTCGACTGCATTCATGATCGTATGCACGATGCTCGTGCTGCTCATGACCCCAGGGCTCGCGTTTTTCTACGGAGGCCTCTCGCGGCGAAAGAACGTCGTGAACACGATGATCATGGTCATGAGCATCATTGGCATCGTCGGCGTGACATGGGTCGTGTGTGGATGGTCGTTCGCCTACGGCGGCAATGGCTCGCTGCCGTTCTTCGGCGGCTTCGACCAGCTGGGGTGCTTCTCGGCGACCGGCGACATGCTGGCGCAAGCGGCTGACGTGCCCGAAGGCGCCGTGTACCCCGGAATCGTGGACATCTGCTTTCAGATGGCGTTTTGCATGATCACGTGCGCCATCATAACCGGCGCCGTGGCCGGTCGCATGAAATTCGGGGCCGTCGCGCTGTTCATCGTGCTGTGGATCCCGCTCGTGTACGCACCGCTCGCGCACATGGTGTGGGGCGGCGAGGGGTCGCTCATCGGCAGTATGATCGGCGCGCTCGACTTCGCGGGCGGCGATGTCGTGCACATCAGCTCGGGCGTGACGGGTCTGGTGCTGTGCGTGCTGCTCGGCGGGCGCCGTGGGTTCGGCCTGGTCAGCTACCGTCCGCATAACGTGCCGTTCGTGGCATTGGGCGCGGCGCTTCTGTGGTTCGGTTGGTTCGGCTTCAACGCCGGCTCGCAATTCGCCGCCGACGGCACGGCGGCGCTCGCCCTGCTGAACACCGTTGCGGCGTCGGCCGCCGGCATGCTGTCGTGGATGCTCGTCGAGCGGCTGCGCGTCGGCAAGCCCACGCTCGTCGGCGCCTGCACGGGCTTGGTTGCGGGACTTGTCGGCATCACGCCGGCGGCCGGCTTCGTGGAACCGTGGGCGGCCATCGTCATCGGTTTCGTCACGGCGCCGTGCTGCTTTATCGCCATCTCGGTCGTCAAGCGCAAGATCGGCTACGACGACGCGCTCGACGCCTTCGGCTGCCATTCGGTCGGCGGCGTGGTCGGCGGCCTTCTAACCGGCGTGTTCTGCGTCCCCGAGCTTTCGTGGACCGACTTCGGCGGGCTCGTCTACACGGGCAACGCGTCCCTGCTCGCGAGCCAGGCCCTCGGCATCGTGGTGACGCTCGCATTCGTCGTCGCCTGCGGACTCATCATCGGCTTCGTCGTGAAGGCGGTCTTCCGAGGCTCGCTGCGCGTCAGCGAGCAAGACGAAGCGCGCGGGCTGGACGTTGCGACCCATGGCGAGAGCGCCTACCCGGCTTACCTGGGGCTGGATTAGCGGAGCGCTTGTTCGAAAGGAGCGAGTAACATGAAGAGAATCATCGCGATCGTGAGACCCGAGAAGCTCGAACCTTTGAAGGACGCCCTGTTCGCGGCCGACGTGTCGGGCATGACCGTCGGGCAGGTCATGGGCTGCGGCAACCAGCACGGCTGGTCGGAGTTCTACCGCGGCACCGAGGTGCTGCTCAACATGATTCCCAAGGTGAAGTTCGAGCTCATCGTGCCCGACGAGGACGTCGATGCGCTGGTCGACCTCATCTGCGAGACGGCCGCCACCGGCGAGGTCGGCGACGGGAAGATCTTCATCAGCGCCGTCGAAGAAGTCGTCCGCATCCGCACCCGCGAGCGCGGGGAGGCGGCGGTGTAGGAAGCGCGCCTTCGTTCCATCCCGGGCGCGGTGTGACACTTCTCGTAAGACACGATCTGTCATTTTTCGGGCGGCGCCCGCGGCACCGCGTGTCTTCCTCGAAAAATGACAGATCGTGTCTGACGAGAAGTGTCACACGCATGTCCCCGGTGTAATCGGCGTGTAACATCTTCTCGTTATGCTGGGTTCCCATGAACCTGAGATTCGACATAGCGAAAGCTGTTGGCGCGGTTTCAACCTGGGGGCTTCGGACGGCGTTTCATCGCCCGGCCGAGAACTTCCCCGGAAAGGCGGCGCTCTACATCGACCCGACGCTCATCGCCGATTTGAAACCGCGCCTGCGCGAGGGGTCGGTCGTGGTCGTGGGCACCAACGGCAAGACCACGGTCACTAACTTGCTCGCTGACGCGCTCGAGGCGGCTGGCAAAACGGTCGCCTGCAATCGCGCGGGCGCGAACCTCGACTCGGGCCTGGCTACCGCGCTGCTTCACACCACGCATGCCGACTGGGGCGTGTTCGAAAGCGACGAACTGTGGCTGGCCAAGACACTGCCCCAGCTTCGCGCTGACTACGTCATCCTACTGAATCTGTTCCGCGACCAACTCGACCGCATGGGCGAGATCGACCACATCCAGGCCGCGATTGCCGAAGCGCTGGCCGCCTCGCCGGAGTCGACGCTCATCTACAACGCCGACGACCCCTTGTGCCAGGCGATTGCCGAGCGGATTCCCAACAAGCGCGTTACCTTCGGCTTCGAAGAGAACCTGGGGCTACCGCAGAACACCATCGCCGATGCAAGCATGTGCCAGCGCTGCGATTCGCTGCTGCTCTACAAGTGGCGCCAATACGGCCAGCTCGGGGCGTTTCAGTGCCCCAACTGCGGGTTCACGCGCGTTGAGTCCGACTACACCGGCTTCGACGTCGGATCTCTCGGCGGGGGCATGTCGTTCGCCTTTCGCCACGATGGGCGCTCCCAACGCATCGATTCTCCCTTCTTGGGAACGTACATGCTCTATAACGTTCTCGCAGTTTGCGCGGCGGCTGATTGCTGTGGCGTGACTCCCAGCTGCGTAAACAAGGCCATTCGGGCGTTCGCGCCACGTAATGGGCGCTTGCAAGCCTATGAGTTGAATGGCCGTCGCGTCCTTCTAAACCTGGCGAAGAACCCGACCGGGTTCAACCAGAACCTTCGCATCGTCATGGGCGAGCCCGGCCCTAAAGCCGTCGCGTTCTTCATCAACGATTGCGAAGCCGACGGCCACGACGTCTCGTGGCTGTGGGATGTTGACTTCCAAGAACTCGCTGGCGCATGCGACCTGCTGGCGTTCGCGGGTGGAATCCGCCGCAACGACATGCAGGTACGGCTGAAGCATGCCGGCATCCGCTCCGAGCTCGTCGACAGCGCCGAGGACTTTCTTGCCAAATCCACCGTTGACTCGTCCGACGCGACGCTGTTCCTCATCGCGAACTACACCGCGCTGCCCGGCGTAAAAGCAAGTCTTGACCGCCTTTGCGCTGAAGGCGATGAGCACGCCAATGAACACACACCCTGCTTGAACCAGGCACCCGAACCGAGGGACACGCTGAATAATTACCCGCCCTGTTATCCTGAGGCCATACCCCGAAGAATCCAGGTCAAGGGCCCCAGAGATTCTTCGCGTGCGTTCAGAATGACATGTGTCCAGCGTTTCTCTAATGTGGCAAATGAAGCCGCCCGAACGACCAATCGGGCAAACTTGCCGAGCCCCGGCGCGTGCGTCGAATTGCCTGAACTTGATTCTGGTTACCCTGCCGTATCAGCGGAAGGGCTCACGATCGTGCACCTTTACCCGGAGCTGCTGAATTTGTACGGCGATGCGGGCAACGTCACGGTACTCGCGAACCGTGCGCGGTGGCGCGGCTTGAAGGTCGACGTCGTTCGCGTGAGCCATGGGGATGACATCGACCTGTCGCATGCCGACGTCGTCTTTCTCGGCGGCGGACCCGACCGCGAGCAGCGCTTGGCGTCGCTCGACTTGATTGAACAAGCCCACGTCCTGCGCGATTTCGTGGAGGACGACGGGGTCCTGCTCGCCATATGCGGCGGGTACCAGATACTCGGCACCGAATGGCTGCTGGGAGACGAAAGCGTGCCGGGCCTGGGCATCCTCGACATCGCCACCAAGCGCGCCGCAGGCGGTTCGCACAACCGGCTTGTCGGCAACGTCGCGCTGGAAAGCCCGATCGCGAAGATGCCGGTCATCGGCTACGAGAACCATGCCGGGCGCACGTACCTGGGCAAGACGTGCGTCCCCTTCGGACGCGTCATCGGAAAGCACGGCAAGGGCAACAACGACGATGACGCTGCCGACGGCGTCTTGTACCGCAGCGTCATGGGAACTTACCTCCATGGTCCCGTTCTGTCAAAGAACCCCGAGGTGGCAGACTGGCTAATCGGGCGCGCCCTCGCCCGTCGCGCCGCAAAGGAAGGCGCGGCGGCACCTGCACTGCAGCTGCTCAACGATGCCGAAGAATACGCCGCCACCGCCTTCATGTGCCGAAAGCTCAGACTGAAACAGACCCCGAATCAACAATCTTAAGAGGAATTGCACAAAATTTGGTGTTTTGGGTGAATCTAACTATGCTCGGTAGAGTTTATTGCGTAGCAACGGCCCATTATCCCAGTTCGCTGATTCGCCCATATCAGCCTCGTTCTTCGACTTGCGTTCCAATTCACCCAAATCACACGTTTTTATGCAACACCGGTTTGCTTCGATGATTCAACAGGAAGCGATTCCCCGATAACGACCGGTTTTCGGAGCGGCAGCCGTTTGGAACGTCACGACCCCTGCAGAGTCGCCATTGTTCTTCAGACCTGCAGGTCCTGCAGGGCCACGATGCCCAGGCCGTCGTCGTGGACGGTTTCCATGGCGGCAGCGAGCGCCTGAGCTGCGGCGATGGTAGTGGCATACGTTATACCGTAGCGCACGGCGGCCAGGCGCAGATCGTGGCCGTCGCCCCGCGAGCCGTGACCGAATGGCGTGTTGACCATGAGCACGATCTTGCCGTCGGCGATCAGGTCAACGACGTTCGGATGGCCCTCGCTGACCTTGTTCACCTTTTGGCACGCAACGCCCGATGCCACAAGCGTCTTCGCCGTGCCGCCCGTGCTGACGATGTCGAATCCCAAGCGAGCGAAATCGCGCGCAATGGCGGCGATGGAGCGCTTGTCGCGGTCGGCTACGCTGATGAACACGCCACCCGAGCGGGGCAAGTCGTAGGAAATCGCCAGCTGCGTTTTCGCGTAGGCGGCCGGGAACGTACAGGCGACGCCCATAACCTCGCCGGTCGACTTCATCTCGGGCCCCAAGACGACATCCGATCCAGGGAAGCGCCCGAACGGCATGACCGCCTCCTTAACGGCGCAGTAGCCCAATTCGCGATCGTCGGACGGAAGGCCCATGTCGGCGAGCTGCTCGCCGGCCATGACGCGCGCTGCCACCTTCGCCAGGGCAACGCCCGTTGCTTTCGATACGAACGGCACGGTGCGGCTGGCGCGCGGGTTCGCCTCGATGACGTAGACCTTCTGGTCCGTCACCGCGAACTGGATGTTCAAAAGCCCGCGCACGCCGATGCTCAGCGCCAGCCTCCACGCGATGTCGCGCAATTGGGAGACAAGAGCGTCCGAGAGCGAAAAGGGCGGGATGCAGCACGCCGAGTCGCCGGAATGGATGCCCGCTTCCTCGATATGCTCCAAGATGCCGCCGATGTACACGTCGTCGCCATCGCATACGCAGTCGAGGTCCACCTCGACCGCCGACTCGAGGAACTTGTCGAGGTAAACGGGATGGTCAGGGGAGATTTTGGCGGCCTCGCCCATGTAGCGCCGCAGTTGCTTCGAGTCGTAGACGATGGCCATCCCCCGCCCTCCGAGCACGTAGCTCGGGCGCACGAGCAGCGGAAATCCGATGCGGTCGGCCACGCGCACGGCCTCGTCGAGCGTGGAGGCGTCGCCCGCAGGCGGATACGCGATACCCAGGCCATCGAGCATATCGGCGAACCGGTCGCGGTCCTCGGCGAGGTCGATGGCGTCGGCGGCGGTCCCCATGATGGGCACGCCCGCTTCTTCGAGCGCGCGGGCGAGCTTAAGCGGCGTCTGCCCGCCGAGCGTGGCGATGACGCCGTCGGGGCGCTCCGCGTCGATGATGTCCATGACGTCCTCGTAGGTCAGCGGCTCGAAGTACAGCCGGTCGGAGGTGTCGTAGTCGGTCGAGACCGTCTCGGGGTTGCAGTTCACCATGATGGTCTCGTATCCGGCTTCGGCAAGCGCATAGCAGGCGTGCACGCAGCAGTAGTCGAACTCGATGCCCTGCCCGATGCGGTTGGGCCCCGCGCCCAGGATGAGCGCCTTGGGCTTCGAGCTGGTGGCGACGAGTTCCGATTCATCCGCATCGTAGGTCTTGTAGAAGTACGAAGACGGGCTTTCGAACTCCGCCGCGCACGTGTCGACCGCCTTGAACGCGGGTGCCACCCCGAGCGCTTTGCGCCGGGCGCGCACGACGATTTCGCTCGAATGCGTGAGAAACGCGATCTGCGCATCCGAAAGCCCGAAGCGCTTGGCAATGCGAAATGCCTCGGCGTCGATTTCGTCCACGCGAGCGCCACGCAACGCCTCCTGCACGGCGACGACATCGGCCATGCGGTTCAGGAAGAACATGTCGATGCCGGTTGCCTCGTGGATTTCGGCCGGCGTCCAGCCGCAACGGAGGGCACAGCCGACGTACACGATGCGCTCGCTCGTCGGTCGCGCAAGCAGGGGCCCGTATCCCCCCTTCGTCTCGGACGCGCGCACATGTCCGTCGACGCCCAGTCCGGTACGACCGTTTTCCAACGAGCGCAGCGCTTTGCCGAGCGCCTCTTCGAACGTGCGGCCGATGGCCATGACCTCGCCGACCGCCTTCATGCGGGTCGACAGGGTGTCGTCGGAATCTTTGAACTTCTCGAATGCGAATCTCGGCGCCTTAACCACGCAGTAGTCGATTGAGGGTTCGAAACACGCCGACGTCTCGCCCGTCATGTCGTTGACAATCTCGGGCAGGGTGTAGCCGACGGCAAGACGCGCCGCGACCTTGGCAATGGGAAAGCCGGTGGCTTTCGACGCAAGCGCCGACGATCGCGAGACGCGCGGGTTCATCTCGATGATCACCATGCGCCCGTCGTCGGGGTTCACCGCGAACTGCACGTTCGAGCCCCCGGTCTGCACGCCCACCTTCTCGAGCACGGCAAGCGACGCCGCGCGCATGCGCTGGTACTCGACGTCGGAAAGCGTCTGGGCGGGCGCGACCGTTATGGAATCGCCCGTGTGCACGCCCATCGGGTCGAGGTTCTCGATGGAGCACACGACGATGCCGTTGTCGGCGCCATCGCGCACGACCTCCATCTCGAATTCCTTCCAGCCCTCGACGCTTTCCTCGACGAGCACCTCGCCGACTGGCGACAGCTCGATGCCCTGCGACACGATGAGCGCGAGCTCGTCATCGTCGTGCGCGATGCCGCCGCCCGCGCCGCCTAAGGTGAACGAGGGGCGCAACACGACCGGGTAGCCTATCTCGGTCGCAATGCCTCGCGCGTCGGCGACGGAATACGCGTAACCGGAACGTGCCGTTTCGATGCCGAGGGCGGCCATGCACTCGTTGAACAGCTTGCGATCCTCGCCGCGCTGGATGGCGGGTAAGTCGCACCCGATCATCTCGACTCCCAGCTCGTCCAGGATGCCAGACGTCGCGAGCTCGACGGCGACGTTCAGGGCCGTCTGTCCGCCGAGGGTGGGCAGCAAGGCGCAGGGCCGCTCGACGCGCAGCACCTTCTCGACGAACGCGGCGGTAACCGGCTCGATGTAGGTTCTATCGGCCAATTCTGGGTCGGTCATGATCGTCGCGGGGGTGCTGTTCACGAGCACGACGCGGTACCCCTCTTCGCGCAGCACCGTGCACGCCTG
>JAFUBE010000916.1 GCA_017460365.1 Eggerthellaceae bacterium | reverse complement strand
CTCCGCCCATTGCGCGTCCTTTATCCCATATTCGCCAGCGAAGGTAAAGAACGCGGCCACTGCGTAGGAAGTGGTGGGTGCCACACCCTAAAACCGTGGCAGAAAGAATATACGAGGACATGGAATGAACACCGACGAGAAGGGCAGCATGATCGGCGTCGATGAGGTCTGCAAGCGGTTGAAGGTATCGCGCTCATATGCCTACCGCGTCATACGCAGGCTCAACAACGACCTGAAGGAGCGGGGGCTTCTCACCATACCCGGAAAGGTGAACAGCGCGTACCTCGAGGAGCGATACTTCGCAACGGAGCTGCCCGGGCTGGCGCAAAACAATGCCGAAATGCATGACGGAGGCGATAACGGTGGCGGTCTACAAGGATGCTAAGCGGGGAACGTGGTACTCCCAGGTATCGTACGTCGACCACCACGGCGCACGTCAGCGGACGACGAAACGGGGCTTCGAGGCACGCAAGGCTGCGCTTGCCTGGGAGAAGGACTACATCGCCCTGCACACAGACGCCCCGTCCATGACGCTCAACGCCTTTTACAAGCAGTACGAGGCGGACAAGACGCCCCGTCTGAAGCTCAACACGTGGCTCACGAAGAAGCACATCATCGAGACGAAGATCCTGCCCGAACTCGGCGAGATAAAGCTGAGCGAGATAACGGCCGCCGACATACTCAGATGGGAAAACGAGCTGCTGTCCTACAGGGACCGCTCAGGCGCCGGCTACTCGCAGACTTACCTGCGCACAATATGCACGGAGCTCTCGAGCATGCTCAACCCTGCGTGCAGGTTCTACGGGCTAAGGTCTAACCCGATGGCTACGGCGGGCAAGATCGGATCGACGCAGCATGACGAGATGAAGATTTGGACTCCGGAGCAGTACGAGCGATTCGCGGAGGTCATGCGGGACAAGCCGATGAGCTACCACGCGTTCGAGCTGCTTTACTGGTGCGGCCTGCGGCTCGGCGAGCTCCTGGCCCTCACAAAGTCCGATTTCGACTTGGACAACGACATGCTAAGCGTCACGAAGTCGTACCAGCGCCTCAACAGGAAAGACGTCGTCACCGCGCCGAAGACGGCGAAGTCGGTGCGCAAGATCGTCATGCCGAAGTTCCTCACCGAGGAGATGCGCGAGTTCTTCAGACTTGCGAAGTACCTGAAGCCCCGCGACAGAATCTTCCAGATCAGCAAATCGTACATGCACCACGAGATGGACCGCGGCTGCAAGGAGGCCGGGCTCGACCGCATACGCATACACGACCTGCGGCACAGCCACGTGTCGCTGCTCATCGAGCTCGAATACAGCATCCCCGCCATAGCGGAGCGCATGGGCCACGAGAGCACGGACATCACCTTCCAGTACGCGCACCTGTTCCCGAACAAGCAGGGCAGCATGGCGAACGCCCTCGACAAGTACAGGGAGCGATGAGCGATGTCCGAGAGGAACAACGACCGCAGCGGGCGCTTCCGCAACAGGTTCATAGGCTTGCGCGCATCCGACGAGGAAGCCGCCCTCATCGCGCATATGGCCCAGATCGCGGGGATGTGCAAGCAGGACTACATCCTCAGCAGGGCGCTCGAACGGACGGTTGTGGTCGAGCCCAGCGTGAAGGTGGAAAAGGCCCTCAGGAAGCGCCTGGAGGCCCTCTGCGACGAGCTTTCGAGGATGGACGGCGCCTCGCAGATGACGCAGGAGCTTCAGGAGGAGCTCGCAACCGTCTTGAGCGTCTGCCGCAGGCTCGGAGAGGAGAAGCCGCCTGTCCGCGACGACGACCCGCTACTGAACTACAGACGAGCAAGCAGGCACGGCACAATCGATGCCTATGACGAAATAGAGGAGGAGAACTGAGATGGTGGACAAACTCGACGCGCGCGGCGCGCAATGGCTGATGGAGCACGACTTCGGCGAGACCGAATGGGTAGTTGAGGGCCTTCTGCCACTCGGCCTGTCAATGATCGTCTCGCCGCCGAAGTTCGGCAAATCGTTCCTTATGCTCAACCTGGGGCTCCACGTGGTCGCAGGCGAGCCCTTCTGGGAGCTCCCCACAACAAAGAGCCCGGTGCTGTACCTCGCCCTCGAGGACACGTTCAAGCGAGTGGGAAACCGCCTGGAGCTTATTACCGAGCAGACGGACAACGATTTCGAGATCGCCGTGCGCTCGTCAAACATCGGCGGCGGCCTGATAGAGCAGCTCGAAGGCTACATGGCAGAGCACCCTTTGACAAGGCTCGTGATGCTCGACACGCTGCAGATAGTGCGAAACGGCATCTACGACAACGCGTATTCGGCCGATTACTCCGATCTTCGCGTGCTCAAGGAGTTCGCCGACGGCCACTCCGTGGCCCTCATGGTCGTTCACCACACGCGCAAGGCGCGCGACCCCGATGACGTGTTCGCAAACATAAGCGGAACGAACGGCCTCATGGGCGCCTGCGACACGGTGTTCGTATTGGACAAGGACAGGCGAAGCGACAGGTACGCGACTTTGTCTGTGACGGGGCGAGACGTCGAGTTCCAAGAGCTCCGCTTGCTATTCAGGGACGGCGAATGGGAGTTCGTGGAGCGTCTGAGCGACGAAGATTTCGATGATCCCGAGGTGCCCGGGTGCATCCAGGCGGTCGCGGACTTCATGGAGCGGCGGCAAGAGAGCTGGACGGGGACGGCAAGCGAACTCCTGGGGCTGCTGGATTGCGGGGCGGTTAGGAGCAGCGTCCTGGGCAGGCACCTGGGCACCTACCGAGAGTACCTGACGGGCCGGGGAATCAAATGCGTGAGGGAGCGGACGGGCGCCGCCAGGACGATCCGACTCGAGCTGCTCGAGCATGACGCCAATGACGGCCCGGACGGCAAATCGGACATATCCACCATGCCGTCAGATGACGGATGGGGGTGTGTCAACAAGCCCGTCATTGCCGCCTTGCCGTCATAGGGCAACCTTCACCGGTACAGCGCACGGCAGATTAGCAAGCAGCCTATGCCGTACAGCAGCACCGGCATAGAGCTCCGAATCGGCACTTTAGCAAGTAGCCTACACCGTACGTCGAGCGTACAGCGGTGCAGCTCTTGGCCGACCCGGAGCGGGCGGGGCATTTCACATAGACGACACGCCCTTCCCGCACTCGCCGCATAACCGATAACCCGCTTGGGCTTTTCGTGGCCCAAGCGGAATCTGCGGCTCATGCGGGGGAACTCCCCGCTCCCCTCAACGGAAAGGAACACGATGGCAGAACGACTTTGCAGACTGGACATACGGATCTCCACGCAGGACAAGATCCTCCT
>JAFUBE010000915.1 GCA_017460365.1 Eggerthellaceae bacterium | reverse complement strand
TTGGAGGAGTAGAACCAAGCCAGGCGCAGCTGGTAAGGCTCAAGCGTCTCCATGGTGTTGAGGGTCTCGTCGTGCTGGGTGGTAGCCATGCCGGTGGACAGGCCAGGCCACTGAGCAGCACCGATGCGCAGCTGCCAGATGTCGTCGGACATCGCGCCACGCTGCTCCATGCGCCACTTGCCGAGGAGGGCAGACGGAGGACCGAGCGTCAGGCCACCAGGCGAGTCGATCGAGCCAGCCAGAGCGGCCAACAGAATCATAGCCTGGGACAGCTGCACGCCGTTCTTGTTCTGGTCGAACGCGAGGCCCCAAGCCCAGCCGATCGGGCGCTCGGTGCCGATGATGTGCGCGACCTTCTTGATCGTCTCGACGTCGACGGTCGTGATTTCCGCGACCTTCTCGACAGGATACTCGGCGGCGCGCTCTTTGAGCTCGTCGAGGCCGAAGATCCAGTTCTCGGCGAAGTCATGGTCGTACTCGTCATTCTGGAACATGAGGTTCATGATGCCGAGGGCCATGGCGGTGTCGGTCTGCGGACGGACCTGGACGTTGATGTTGCCATCATGAGCGCCAACCCACGTGACGCGCGGGTCGATGGAGATGATGTGCGTGCCGCGCTTCATCATGTCGACGAGGCAGTGGCCGAAGAAACCGTCGCCGTTGGAGGGCAGCGGCTCCTTGCCCCAAACGACAACCCACTTGGACAGCGTGTACGCCGGGTCGTCATAGGAGCCGGGCAGATGGCCTGCATAGTCGAGCTCGGGGTAGCCAGCGCCGAGGACATAGTCGGCGATGGAGCAGCGAGGACCATAGCAGGACCAACCGGACTGCGTGTAGCAGCAGTTCGGCGACTGCAGGACGGAGAACGTCAGAGCGTAGTAGTAAATGCAAGCCTCACGGCCGGTGCCACCGAAGCAGACGATGGACTCATGACCGTAGGTCTCCCAGAAATAGTGGACCTTCTCGACGATGTCTTCGATCGCCTGATCCCAGGAGATGCGCTCCCACTTGTCTTTGCCGCGATCTTCGACCGCACGCTTCATCGGGTAAATGATGCGATCCGGATGATGCGTGTACTCACGCAGAGCGAGGTTCATAGCATTGACACGACCCGTGGTGATCGGGTTGTTGTCGTCGCCCTCAATGCGGATCAGCTTGTTGTCCTTGGTGACAACCTTGACACCATATCCCACCGGGTGAGATCCCGGAGGAGACCAGGTGTTGGAACGGGTGACGATTGTACCGTCGGGCATTTCGGTACGCCACTCCTTGGAATAAGCCATACTGTTACTCCTTTTCTCGTTTACCCTTGGAAACTCGGATTGGCGCTCGCAGTAAACTGCTCGCCACAAAAGCTCGAGACCTTTGCTCTAGGGGAAAGCCAAGCCCTCTTGCCTCGCGAAACAACTCGATCGACTCAGTTAACCCTCCCATTCATCACGACAGCCTCCCAAAGCGCTCGCTGTCAGATGATTACTTGGCTTGGTGAACCGATCGAGAAGCCTGCCTCTCTTTGTCTCCCTTATTGTGCGCTGGCTTCCGAATGGACGCATTGGTAATTCTGGGGCAATGCGCACACGCTTTCACCAACGATGATAATTCTAACAGCCTAGAATATGATTTATAAGCTTATATTCAAATTGGAATCTATCTATTTTGAGCATAGTGACTTTTTTGTCATAATTCATCACGTTTCATCGAAAGCAACATGATATAGGTGACAAAAAATGCGAGGCCCCATATAAGGTGCCTCGCATACAACTCGAAGTATGTGCGTATACTCTATTAATAGAGCTGCTCCATATACTCCATCGGGTCATGCTTTTTAGGTGGCTCCCAGCCTTCTTCAGGCTCTTCAACGGAGAGAATTTCCACTTCAAACGTAAGATCCTTGCCAGCAAGGGGATGGTTCATGTCGAACGTAACTTCCTTGCTGTTGATGTCGAGCACGGTGACGGGGAACTTCTCCCCGTCGTCACCGGTGAGCCAAATGCGGTTGCCGATCTCGATGTTCTTCAAGGGGACGTTTTCGGTGGGAACGACTTCAACCAGATCGTCCAGATACTCGCCATAGGCCTCGTACTGCCCGACCGTAAACGTCTTCTTCTCCCCTTCTTCCATTTCCAGGATTGCCGCTTCAAAACCGGGAATGGTGAGCTCAAGGCCTGTTTGGAACTCCATAGGGCCTTCGGGCTTCGCATAACCGAACACGGTTCCGTCTTCGAGTGTGCCCGTGTAGAGCAATTTAACGGTAGATCCGAGTTTCATCGCTAAAACTCCCTTTCTTGCTTGCATTCAATA
>JAFUBE010000914.1 GCA_017460365.1 Eggerthellaceae bacterium | reverse complement strand
TCAGGTACATGAGCAGAATCGCGTCTTTGTTATACCGTTTTTCGAGTTCCATGGCGATGTACGCCTCGCGAACCTTGCGTTTGACCGAGATATCGTCCATTTCGTCGGCGAGGATCGTGTTGCGCACGAACTGCTGAGTGATGGTTGAAGCGCCTTCGAGCGAGCCGCCCGTCAGGTTGTTCACAAGCGCGCGCATCACGCCGTAGTAATCGACGCCGCTGTGCTCGTAGAAACGCGCATCCTCGATAGCGATGACCGCTTCGGAGAGCAAGGGGCTGATCTGGTTCATCTCGACCGGTTCGCGGTTTTCCAGTTGGAAGCGCGCAAGAACCGTTTCGCGGTCGGCCGCATAGACATACGTGGGCATCGACGTATTGAACGCATCGGCGCTTTCGTAGTCGGGCATATCCTCGAACCAGGAGTTAACCATGGATGACACGCCGACTCCGAAGCAACCGAGAACGATGGCGATGACCGCAACAATGCTGAGCACGCCGGCAAGCGTGCGCTTCTTGCTTGCGCCCTTTCTTCTCTTCATGGTGCGTGAGGCCAACGAAACCCCCTGGTAATCGATATCGTGCGCTATTGTACCATCGCAGGTTGCCCGCAACCCTGCGCTGTTCCACAGCGGTTACGAGCGACGCACGAGCCTTCACAACATCAGGCTAACCGACCGCTTTCGCCGCGTCAGCTTCAAGAGCCTTTTCGACGGTTGCCAGTTGCTTTTTCATGGCCCCGCGCCCTGTTCCGCCAATGGTGGTACGCGCATCGGCGATGGCAGTGAGATCCATCATTTCAACGATATCGGGCTCGAACAGGTCGCTTTGCGCCGTGAAGTCGGAAATCGAAAGATCCTCGAGCCCGCATCCGCGTTGTTCGCACAGAAGCACGAGGTGACCCACCACTTCGTGCGCGCGCCGGAACGGCATGCCCTTTTTTGCGAGATAATCGGCGATATCGGTGGCGGCGAGGTACCCTTTGTGCGCACTTTCGCGCATGGCATCGGCGTTCACGCACCACGTAGAGATCATGCCGGTCATGCAGGTATAGCAATCCTCGAGCGTGCGCGCCGCATCGATTGCACCCTCCTTGTCTTCCTGAAGGTCCTTGTTGTAGGCAAGCGGCAACGCCTTCAAGGTTATGAGAAGCTGCACGAGGTCGCCCACGACGCGGCCCGTCTTGCCGCGAATGAGTTCGGCGAAATCGGGATTCTTCTTCTGCGGCATGATCGACGAGCCCGTAGAAAACGCGTCGGAAAGCGTGATGTAGCCGAACTCGCTCGTGGACCACAACACAATCTCCTCGGCCAAGCGCGAAAGGTGAACGCACGACACGCTGGCAGCATAGGAAAGGTCGAGCAGGAAATCGCGGTCAGAAACCGCATCGAGCGAGTTGGCGGTTACATCGGCAAAGCCGAGGGCCGCCGCCGTGGCATGGCGGTCGAGCGGATACGTGGTGCCGGCCAGCGCAGCCGAACCGAGCGGACTTGCATCGGCGGCATCGAACGCCGCTTCCAGACGCCTGAAATCGCGCGCAAACATGTGCGCATAAGCAAGCAGATGATGCGCGAGGAAGACCGGTTGCGCATGCTGGAGATGCGTATAGCCGGGAAGGATAACGTCGAAATTGGCCTTGGCTTGATCGACGAGCGCTCGGCGAAGCTCCACGTTGGCGCCCATGAGGTCGGCTGCGCGCTTTTTGGCGAACAAGCGCGTGTCGGTCACGACTTGGTCGTTACGCGAACGACCCGTGTGCAGACGTGCGCCCGCCTCGCCGATGTCGGCGATAAGCTGCTTTTCGATGGCCATGTGGATGTCTTCGTCGTTGATGTCGAAGACGAAATCGCCCGCTTCGATGCGCTCTTGGATACGATCGAGGCCGTCGCTGATAGCCTGAGCATCTTCTTTGCTAATTACGCCTTGCTCGCCAAGCATGTGGGCATGCGCCTTGGAGCCAGCGATATCCTGGGCGTAGAGCTACTTGTCGACGGGCAGCGACGCGCCGAACCTTTGCGTGAACTCGCTTACGTTTTCGGTAAAACGACCTGACCAAAGCGCCATGTTGTTCCCTTTGTCTTCGTCCGGTTGGATATTCGGGGAAGCCCCCTTGCTCCATTTTACGACGCGACCTAGGGTAAGCCCGGGTCGTGTCGCGATGGATGTTGCTCGAGCCGTTACTTGCCAGCGTTTTTCTGACGATTTTCGGCCCAGGTCTTCGCAGGTAAAGCGAACAACTCGATGAAGCCAGCAGAAGCCTCATGATCGAAACTGTCGCCCTTATCGTAAGTCGCAAGTGCGTAATCGTACACCGAATAGTCGCTGCGACGGCCAACGACCGTGCAGGTTCCTTTGTAGAACTTGCAGCGTACCGTGCCGGTGACGTGGGTTTGCGTGGAGTTGATGAACCCGTCGAGGGCAGCCTTGAGAGGCGCAAACCACTGGCCGTAGTACACGACTTCGGCCCATTTCTGCTCGATGCCGAGCTTGTAATGCAGAACTTCGCGCTCTAGGCACATGTCTTCGAGCGCCTTGTGCGCCGTAATGAGCGCAAGCGCTGCAGGTTGTTCATAGCACTCGCGGCTCTTCACGCCGACGAGACGGTTCTCGATCATGTCGAGTCGACCATAGCCGTTGCGGCCTGCCACCTCGTTGAGCTTGTAGATGATGTCGATGTAAGACATTTTCTCGCCATCGAGCGCAACCGGGATGCCGGCTTCGAAATCTATTTCGACGTACTCGGGCGCATCAGGCGCAGCCTCGGGAGAGTCGCTCATCGTGTAGATGTCCTCGGGCGGCTCGTTCCACGGATCCTCGAGCACGCCGCATTCGATGGCGCGGCCCCACAGGTTGTCGTCTATGGAATATGGCTTGGCGTTGGTGACGGGAACGTCGACGCCATGCTCGGCAGCCCACTCGATTTCTTCGGGACGCGTCTTGAACGGCCATTCGCGGACAGGCGCGATAATCTTGATCGACGGATCGAGCAGCCACACGCTCGTCTCGAAGCGCACCTGATCGTTGCCTTTACCAGTGCAGCCGTGCGCGATGTACTTTGCACCGTGCTCGTGCGCGATGCGGACGAGATGCTTCGAGATGACGGGGCGGGAAAGCGCCGAAAGCAGCGGGTACTTATTCTCGTAAAGCGCATTCGCACGAATGGCGTCGGTGAGGTACTCGTTCACGAATTCCTCTCGCATGTCGACGACGTACGCCTCAATCGCGCCGGTTTTGAGCGCTTTCTGGCGAATGGCTTCGAGACCTTCGTGCTCCTGACCGACCTCGCCCACGACGGCGATGACGTCCATGTCATGCTCGTCCATGAGCCACTTGATGCAGATAGACGTATCCAAGCCACCCGAATACGCGAGAACTACCTTTTCCCTTTCAGCCATGTTTATCCTTCCTCGTTATGACCGCGCTTTAGCACGGTAGATTACCAGTGGCTATTCTACAGCAGCGTCGCAAGCCTTTCGACGAGCACATCGACATCTTCACGGGTGCAGATGAGCGGTGGCAAGAAACGCAATGTATGCGGGCCGGTGGCATTGAAGACCAGACCGGTTTCAAGCCCGGCGAGCACGACCGCATTCGCATCGAGGCCGTCTGCCAAATCAGCGGCGACCATGAGCCCCCTGCCGCGGACTTCCCGCACGCACGGAAGCTCGGCGAGGCGGGCGCGCAGGTAAGCGCCGACCTCTTCGACGTTTTGCGCGATGCCTTCGGCCGCTATGACGTCGAGAACCGTGTTCGCAGCCGTTATGGCCAGGCAACTGCCGCCAAACGTCGAACCGTGCAAGCCGGGCTCGAACACTTGCGCAACGCGCTTGCGCGCCGCACAGGCGCCCATGGGAACACCGCCGCCGATTCCTTTGGCCATGGTGACGATGTCGGGTTGTACGCCGGCAGACTGATAGGCAAACGGCGTTCCACACCTGAACATGCCGCACTGCACCTCGTCGAACATGAGCACGGCACCGTTTTCGCTCGTGAGTCGGCGAGCCGCTTTCAGATACTCGTCGGCGCACGGGTACACGCCGCATTCGCCTTGGACTGGCTCAACCAACACTCCGGCGATCTCGTTGCCCCGTTTTGCGAACGTTTCCTCGAGCGACGCCACATCGTTGGGCGGCACAGCTACGAACAGATCTTGGTCGGGCAGCGGCTGGAAAGCCTCCTGCTTCACGGGTTGAGCCGTAGCGGATAACGTTGCCTGCGTGCGGCCGTGGAAACTGCGTTCGAGGACGACGATCAGCTGCGGTCGAACGCTCGACCCAGCCGCCTCCGCCTGACGGCGCGCATAGAGCCTGGCCAGCTTGATGGCGCACTCGTTCGCCTCGGCACCAGAATTCGCGAAGAACGTTTGCCACGGCTCGCGGTCGGCTTCGTCGACACGCTCGTTCAGCAAATCAGAAAGCCTCTTCGCCAGCTCGCCGCGACCTTCGATATAGTAGTAATTTCTCACGTGCATGAGCTTTGCGGTTTGCGCGGTGAGTGCCTCCACCAGCTTAGGATGGCAATGCCCCAGGCTGACGACGCCGATTCCGCTTAGGAAATCGAGGTACTCTCGGCCTTCGTCGTCCCACAGGCGCATGCCTTCACCGCGAACGAATTCCACAGGCTTACGGCCAAACGTGTGCATGACGTATTCTGATTCAAGTTGTTTTTGCTGTTCGAGGGTCATGGCGTTTCCTCGCTATCTATTTGTTTTCCAACAGCTTGCTGGCGAAGTTGCCTACGGGGATGGACGAGTTTGCGTCGTCGGCGTAGACGGCGGTTCCCACGCCGGTGAGGGTGAGCATTTCGAGCAGGATGGCATGTGGAATGGTGCCGTTCACGATGTAGGCGCTCGGAACGCCGCCTTCCAAGGCCGTTACGCAGGAACGCAATTTGGGAATCATGCCCGATGAAAGCGTTTCGCTTTCGATGAGTTTGCCCGCCTCTTCCAGGGAAAGCTGCGACACGAGCGTATCCTTGTCGTCGAAGTCGAGGTATAGGCCGTCGACATCGGTGAGAAACAAAATCTTCGCCGCACCCGTTGCAGCAGCAATCTGCCCCGCCATCACGTCAGCGTTCACGTTGCAGTAGCCGCCGTCGTTACCGATGGCAACCGTGGCGATAACCGGAATGTAATCGGCGTCGATGAGATCTTGCAGGAGCTGGCCGTTGATGCGCTTGATCCTACCCACGCGCCCAAGCTCTTTCGATTCCGGTTCTGCGATGACCGTGCCGCCATCGACGCCGTTCACGCCCACGGCTATGTTGCCGTGTTCGTTCAGGGCGCGCACGAGTTCCTGGTTCACCTTGCCGGCCAGGATGGTACGGACGATGTCCATGCCTTCGTCGGTGGTGACGCGCTGTCCGTTTTTGAACTCGACCGGGATGCCGGCATCTTCCATGGCCTTGGTGATGTCTTTGCCCCCGCCGTGCACGATGATGGGGTTAACCCCAACGGTCTTCAGCAGGACGATATCGGCCATCACATCAGCGCGCAGTTTTGGATCGACCATGGCCGCGCCGCCATATTTGATGACGATGGTCTTTCCGGTTATGTTCTTGATCCACGGCAGCGCCTCGGCGAGCAGCTGCGCGGTTTCCTTGTCGGCTACACCGTTCGGGCGCGTATCTTTCGAGAATTTCATGTGCGGTAATCTCCATTGATCGTTACGTATTCATGCGAGAAATCGCATGTCCAAATGACGGTTGATGCGTTACCAGCGCCCAGGTCGACGTCGATGTCGATTTCCGGGCGCTCGAATCGTCGCAAAGCCTCTTCCTCGCTGAAGCCGATAGGCAACCCGCCGCGCAACACGGGAATGCCCATGATGTCGATTGAAACGCGTTCCTGTTCGAAACGCGCACCAGATCGGCCGAGCGCGCCGGCAATGCGGCCCCAATTGGCGTCGTGGCCGAAAATGGCCGTTTTCACGAGCGGAGAGTTGGCCACCGTGCGGGCGGCCTTATCGGCATCCTCTTCGTTTTCGGCACCCGCTACGCGCACTGTGACACGACGGGTTGCTCCTTCCCCGTCGGCAGCCAGTGAGCGGGCAAGCAGTCCGCAGACGGCGCCGAGCGCGCGCTCGAACGCCGCGAACGCCGGCGCGCCGAGCCCGAAGGGCGCAGACCCCAAAGCGGCAGCACCGCTCGCAAAAGCGAAGCAACTATCGTTGGTCGACGTGTCGGAATCGACCGTGACTTTGTTGAAACTCGAATCGACGGCCTGTTTGAGCGCAGCGTGAAGCGCATCGGGAGCAATGGGCACATCGGTTGTTATGGCGGCAATCATGGTGGCCATGTTCGGCATGATCATACCTGAGCCTTTGGCCATGCCGCCCACGACGAACGTGCATCCAGGGTAGCCGATTTCATCGCCTGAAAACGAGACCGCCGCTTCCTTCGGATGCGTGTCGGTCGTCATGATTGCACGGGCTGCGGAAGGACCGCCGCCTTCGGAAAGCGCGGCGACCGCCAACGGGATACCCGACTCGAACGCGCCCATATCGAGCTGAGTTCCGATAACGCCGGTGGAAGCAACCATCACTTCGCTTGACGGGCACCCCACCGCATCGCCCGCTATCTCAGCCGTGCGACACGCTGATTCGATTCCAATCGGGCCGGTTGCCGCATTGGCGGTACCGGAATTCACGACAAGGGCGCGCGCCACGCCGTGCGACACGCCGTCGAGATGTTCACGCGAAACGACGACCGGCGCCGCACAAAACACGTTCTGAGTGAACGTGGCCGCACAGGCAGCGGGCTCGTCGGCGACGACAAGCGCCAAATCGAGCCGGTTCGGATCGTCCCGGAACCCCGCATGCACCCCGCTTGCCTTGAATCCAACGGCGCTCGCCACTCCTCCCCCCTCGATGACCGTGAGTCCTTCGAGGACGGGCATGCCGCCTGCAAGCCCCAATGGCTCAACGGAGTTCTCGCTGCTGGTCGCATACGCGGGCATCTTAGCATCCTCTCGGTTACGCGGGTATCGCCACGGACTCGAGGCCAGTCGTTTCGGGAAAGCCGAACACGATATTGGCGCATTGAACCGCCTGGCCAGCCGCACCCTTGCCAACGTTGTCGATGGCGCCTGTGGCAACGACCACGTTCGCATGCTCGTTGTAAACCGCAGCTACATGGGCTCGACACGTGCCGGCCACCGAAGAGGTTTTGGGCTGCGCACCGCCGGTAAGCACGCTGACAAGCGGAGAGGCGGCATAGAACGACTGGTATAAATCGTCGAGCTTCGCTTGGTCGACTTGCGCATCGCCCAGGGGAATGGTAACCGTGGAAAGCAAGCCTCGGTCGAGCGGCGCAAGGTGCGGCGTGAACACGAGCCGGCCTTCAATTCCCAGAATCTGTTCTATTTCGGGGGTATGGCGATGGCTGGCCACGCCGTATGCTTCCACGTTCTCGTCGGCGAAACAGTAGTGCGTGCGCTCGGTTGTCTTCTTGCCTGCGCCGGAAACGCCCGAGATGGCATCGGCTACCACGGGGCCTGCGCCGAGTAAACCGGCGCGAATGGCAGGCGCAGCCGCAAGCGACGTGGCAGTGGGATAGCACCCTGCGCAACCCACAAGCACACCTGAACCAGCAGACCTCTTGGAGGCAAGCTTCTCGAGCCCATCGCGGAACAGTTCAGGCAAGCCAAACGCCGCCTGGGCGAGAAGGTCGGTGGCAGTATGCTTCACGTTGTACCATTGCTCGTAAACGGTAGGATCCTTTAAGCGAAAGTCGGCGGACAGGTCGATTACCGCCACGCCGGCATCGACAAGC
>JAFUBE010000913.1 GCA_017460365.1 Eggerthellaceae bacterium | reverse complement strand
TTGTACCGCGCGATGAGCTTGTCGTCGGAAGCGTCGAGGAACACGATCTTGTAGCTGACGCCGCTTTCGCGTAGCTTGTCCAAGACCGAACTCATGCTCGAGAAAAAACCTCGTCCGCGGGCATCACACACAATGGCGAGATTCTTGCTATCACCTGTCGATTTCGAGAAATCGGGCATAGCCAGAAGGTCGTCGATGAGGTCGGGGGGCAGATTGTCGATGCAGAAGTAATCGAGGTCCTCGAACACATGCATGGCCTCGGTGCGCCCGGCACCGCTCATGCCGCTCACAATGACGAGTTGGGGCATGTCTTTCGTATCATTCATCGCGATCTCCTTCTCGTTGACCCCGGTCATTATACTGCTGCAATACAAGGTACACTTCCTCGGCGACCTCATCGGGAACGGCGTGCGCCACCTTGATTTCCTCCAATGACGCCTTACGAAGGTTCCTGAACGACCTGAAGACCTTCAACAAAGCCTTCTTGCGCACGGGGCCGAGCCCCGCCACATCGTCGAGCACGCTGGCCGTCATGCCCTTGCCACGCAGCTCGCGGTGGAATGTGATGGCAAAGCGGTGCGCTTCGTCACGTACTTGCTTCACAAGGTACAGCGAGGCCGATCCTCCTGGAAGCACCACCGGGCCGCTGTCCTGCCAGGGCACGAACAGCTCTTCGTCTCGTTTTGCAAGGCCGCATAACGCGATGTCGGTGCGCCCCATCTTATCGAACATCTCCATGACGGCCGTCAGCTGGGGCTTGCCGCCGTCCAGGATGATGAGGTCGGGCTTGCTGCCGAACCGCTCGTCGGCCATGCGCTCGTCCGAATAGCGACGGCTCATCACCTCTTGCATGCTCAGAAAGTCGTTGGCTTCGTCGAGCGGCGTCTTTATCTTGAAGCGCCGGTATTGGTTCTTGTCGGGGCGCCCGTTCGTGAATACCACCATCGATGCCACCGTGTAGCTTCCATGAATGGTCGATATGTCGAAGCATTCGATACGGCGCGGAGGAGCCTCGAGCGCAAGCGCGCTTTCAAGCTGCAGCAGCGCATCGTTCACGCGCTTGTCCTCGTAATTCGTGCGCACTTTGTAGCGCAGCAATGTGTGCTGGGCATTACGCTCGGCCATCTGCACAAGCTCGAGCTTCTCCCCTTTCCTCGGCACGGTGAAGCGCACCTTGGCGCCGTGCGGGCTTGCGAGCTTCTCGGTCAGCCAGTCGGCCATCACATCGGCGTCCTCGGGCTGCTCGCGCACGATGACCTCGCGCGGAATCGACGTCGTCGCATCGTAGTAGCGCAGCAGGAACGCGCGCAGCAAGTCGTCGTCGGGAATATCCGACCCGCGGTTTAGCACGAACTCGTTACTGTTCGTGATGCGGCCCTCGCGAATCATGAACACATGCACGCCCGCTATGGTCTCTTCACGATACAGACCGATGACGTCGGCATTCAGGTCGCGAGCCGACACGGCATGCTGGCGGTCGGAAAGCGCCGCCACGGCATCGATGCGCTCCTTCATGCGCGCCGCCCGCTCGAAATCGAGGTTCTCGGCCGCTTCCATCATGCCGGCCGTCATCTCGTCGACGAACTCGTCGCGGTGGCCTTCGAGGAAACGGGCGACCCGCTTCACGTTCTCGGCGTAATCTTCGGGGGTAATCCCCCCGCAGCACACGCCCGGCCCCAGCCCGACGTGTGAATCGAAGCACGGGCGCAGCATGCCGTCTGACGACAGCAGCGCATCGACGTCACCCTTTTCGAACTTCCGCTTCAACCGCCGCCATTCTGCGCACGACGCGGCGCATATCGGAACGACGCGCCGCACGGCGTCGAGCATCGTGCGGGCTGCGCGCCCGTCGGTGTAGGGCCCGAAATAGCGCGTGTCGGATCGGTGCTTCTCGCGCGTGTACTTTATGGCCGGGAACGCATCGCC
>JAFUBE010000912.1 GCA_017460365.1 Eggerthellaceae bacterium | reverse complement strand
TCTTTCACGGGCGGCTCGCCGCATGTCGCGCGCCACCCTCACAATGACACTTCGTGTCTGCGGGGAAGTGTCACGCCACGTTCGACCCGAGGCTTAGACCGAGCTTCTGTTGCGACTCCGTTGCCGTTAAGCCCTGGAGCATCGCCTTACAGGTGTAAGACTCGATCTTTGATTTCCTCGGTTCGCCCCTGGTTCCAGTATTGCGTCCCGATGTAACCGCACGTGCGGCGTGCGACGTTCATCTTGTCCTGGTCGCGGTTTCCACACTTCGGGCACTCCCAGACAAGCTTTCCGTCGTCTTCGACGATGGTGATTTCTCCGTCGTAGCCGCAAACCTGGCAGTAGTCGGACTTGGTGTTCAGCTCGGCATACATGATGTTGTCGTAGATATACTGCATCACGCGGATGACGGCCTGCAGGTTGTCCTGCATATCGGGCACCTCGACATAGCTGATGGCGCCGCCCGGGGACAGCTTCTGGAACTCGCTTTCGAACTTCAGCTTCTGGAACGCGTCGATTTCCTCGGTCACGTGCACATGATAGCTGTTGGTGATGTAGCCCTTGTCGGTGATGCCTTTGACGATGCCGAAACGGCGCTGCAACGCCTTGGCGAACTTGTAGGTGGTCGATTCGAGCGGCGTGCCATACAGCGAATAGTCGATGTTTTCAGCCGCCTTCCATTCGGCGCACTTGTCGTTCATGTGCTGCATGACTGCAAGCGCAAACGGAGTGGCTTCCTCGTCGGTATGGGAGTGGCCCGTCATGTATTTCACGCACTCGTACAAGCCGGCATAGCCAAGCGAGATCGTGGAGTAGCCACCGTAGAGCAGCTTGTCGATGGTCTCGCCTTTCTCGAGACGGGCGAGCGCACCATGCTGCCACAGGATGGGAGCCGCATCCGAAAGGGTTCCGCGCAAGCGCTCGTGGCGGCAGCGCAGGGCCCTGTGGCAAAGCTCGAGGCGCTCGTCGAAGATCTCCCAGAACTTGTCCATATCGCCATAGGAAGACAGCGCCACGTCGGGCAAGCAGATGGTGACAACGCCCTGGTTGAAGCGGCCGTAGTATTTCGGCTTGCCCGGCTCGTAATTGCCGGCGTTGGCAACGTTGTCGAAGCCGTTGCCGCTGCGATCGGGAGTGAGGAACGAGCGGCAGCCCATGCAGGTGTACGTGTCGCCCTCTCCCGGCTTCTCGCCTGCAGAGAGCTTGTATTCGCGCATTTTCTTCTCGGAGATGTAGTCGGGGACCATGCGCTTGGCGGTGCACTTGGCGGCGAGCTTCGTGAGGTAGAAGTACGCGGAATCTTCGGTTACGTTGTCTTCCTCGAGCACGTAGATGAGCTTGGGGAAAGCTGGGGTGATCCACACGCCCTCTTCGTTCTTCACGCCCTCGTAACGCTGGCGCAGCATCTCTTCGATGATCATGGCCAAATCGCGCTTCTCGGTTTCGTTCTTCGCCTCGTTGAGGTACATGAACACCGTGATGAACGGCGCCTGGCCATTGGTCGTCATCAGCGTGACGACCTGGTACTGGATGGTCTGCACGCCACGGCGAATCTCGTCGCGGACGCGCGTTTCGACAACCTCTTCGAGCTGCTCGGGAGTCGGCTCGACGCCGAACGCGTTGAGCTCGTTGATGGCCGCGCGGCGAATCTTGGCCCGGCTGATGTCGACGAACGGCGCAAGATGCGCAAGCGAAATCGACTGGCCGCCGTATTGGCAGCTGGCCACCTGCGCGATAATCTGCGTGGCGATGTTGCAAGCAGTGGAAAAGCTATGCGGCTTTTCGATGAGCGTGCCGGAGATAACCGTGCCGTTCTGCAACATGTCCTCGAGATTGACCAGATCGCAGTTGTGCATGTGCTGGGCGAAGTAATCGGCGTCGTGGAAATGGATGATGCCTTCGCGGTGCGCATCGACGACCTCGGCGGGAAGCAGCTCTCGCATCGTGAGGTCCTTCGAAACCTCGCCGGCCATGTAATCGCGCTGGACCGACACGACCGTAGGGTTCGTGTTCGAGTTTTCCTGCTTGACTTCCTCGTTGTTCGCTTCGATAAGCGACAGGATTTGATCGTCGGTCGTGTTCTTGTGGCGTTTCAAGCCCTGCACGTAGCGGTAGATGATGTACTTGCGGGCAACATCGAAGCGATCGAGGCGCATGATCTCGTCCTCGACGAGATCCTGGATTTCCTCGACCGACACGGTATGGCCAGCTGCCTCGCACATGTCGGCCACGTTGGCCGATGCGTACATGATCTGGCGCTCGGTCAGGCGCACATCCTCGGGCACCTCCGCGTTGGCTGCCGCGATGGCAGCGGAAATCTTGTTGATGTCGAACGGGACTTCCGATCCGTTGCGCTTGATGATCTTCATACTACTGCTTCACCCATCCCCTGTTTCTCGGCATGAATCCTTTCGCGTTTAATGGCTGCCAGAAAGCGCAGACCTTCCGGCAGCGACGACTATGATACGCCAAATCGATATGATTTCAGGTGAGAAAAGCACAATATCTTGTGTATTTTTTCTTTTCCACAACCAATTTGT
>JAFUBE010000911.1 GCA_017460365.1 Eggerthellaceae bacterium | reverse complement strand
TTAATGCACGCTGCAGCTGAGGCAGGGGTCGTAGGAGCGGACAAGCTTCTCGACTTCGAGCTTTATGGTGGGTTCGTCGGCACCGTTTTCGATCATAAGCTCGGCGAGCTGGCGCATGTCATCTTCCATGTTCGCGACGTTTTGCGAGGTCGGGGTTATGATCGATGCGTGCATCACGCGCCCGTCCCCGTCGAGCTCGAGCTCGTGGAAAAGCACGCCGCGCGGCGCTTCGGTGTAACCCACGCCACGGCCCGCCTTCACCGTAAACGGCGCAGGAGCGCTCGCACCTTCGAACTCGTCGGCCGCCAAGCGACGACACAGAATCGCGCAGCGCTCGAGCGCGTCGACCAGCTCGACGGCCTGGGCCACGTTGTTGCGATACGGGTTCGTCTCGGGCGGACGCAGCCCCGCTTTCGCGGCGGCCACTTTCGCGTTCTTGCACAGGTTCGGCCACGACACGTTGATGCGCGCAAGCGCGCTGGTCATGTAAGGAGACCCGGTCGAGCGCACGCGCGCGAACAGAGCACCCGAATGCGCCACCTTGTATTCTTCGATTTCATCGGTCCAAGTGTCGGCGTCGAACTCGATGCCGGCGTTCACGAACCTGGCAATGCGCGAATCGCACACGGCATACTTGTCAGTCGCGTACATCGCAAGCATGTCGCCGGCGCTTTTCACGTCGGGCACCTCGAACGAGTTGAACAGGTCGACCGTGGCGAGCGCGAACGGCAGCATGGCCTCCATGCGCTCGGCGAACGCAAGGTACTCGTCGCGCGAAATCTCATGCGTGAAGCCGCCGACCACGGCCGTGATCGGGTGAATCGAACGCCCGCCGACGGCGGTGCACAACTCGTTTCCGAGCTGCTTGAGCGCCAGCGCGTTGTCGAACAGAGCCGGATCGACCTCTTCAACTGGGAAGACGCTTTTCATTCCCAGGAAATCGGGCGCCGCGAGCACGAACAGGTGCGTGCCGTGGTTTTGCAGGTACGAGCCGTATACGAGCAGCTCGCGCAGCGCGTTCACGCGATCGGTCACTTTCACGCCGAAGATGCGCTCGATGGCGAGCAGGTCGGTAATCGTGTGGCTCGCCGAGCAGATGCCGCAGATGCGCGACGAAATGTAGCTGACCTCGGTGAAGCTGCGGCCGCGCACCATGCTCTCGAACAGGCGCGCCGGCTCGACGACCTCCATCTGGACGGTCTTCACCTCGTTGTCTTCGATCACCACGTGCACATTGCCGTGTCCCTCGACGCGCGCGATATGGTTGACGTTGATTGCAGCTTTCATGAGGCCTCCTCGACAGCAGAGGTCAGTTGGACCTGGTTGAACATTTCGAGCGCCTTGTCGAAGTCGGCAGGATTCACGCCGTAATGGGCGCACGACA
Source organism: Eggerthellaceae bacterium (assembly GCA_017460365.1). Lineage (GTDB taxonomy): Bacteria > Actinomycetota > Coriobacteriia > Coriobacteriales > Eggerthellaceae > UBA9715. The sequence continues at coordinate 2,716 of JAFUBE010000911.1, read as the reverse complement.
CGCGCGCGGCCTCAAGGTTCGCGTCGGGTGAGAGCCCCGCGCAGCCGTTGCACGGACGGCCCAGGTTAACGCAACGCGAGCCGCAGCCGGCGCGCGTGACGAGCCCCAGGCAGAGCGTGCCCTCTTGGAAGAAGCACTCGGTTTCGTTGCGTTTGCAGTCGGCGCACAGCGTGCGCGATTCGATTGTGCGGTTCGACCCGTACAGCGCCCGCTGCAGCTTCACGATGAAATCGTATGGGTCGATCGGGCAGCAGCGTACCTCGGAATCGACGTCGATGACGGCGCTCACCGGACGGGGCGCGATCAGCTCATCGCAGGCATCGGGCGTTTCCTCGCCGTACACGAGCTCGACGCGCTCGGCGAGGCCGTCGGAGGCCATGCCGGGAACGCCGGCGGTAACGGCGCATGCGCCGATCGCCATGACATGGGCCGCCTTCTCGCGCACGAGCTTCACGGTTTCTTCGGATTCGCGCGTGGTGACCGCGCCCTCGATGATGGCGACATCGTATTCGTCGGGCATGTCCTCTGACGTTATGAGCTGCCAGTAGTGCAGGTCGATCTGCCCGATGATGTCGGTGAGGTACGGCTCGGCGTTGGTTATTTGAAGTTGGCAGCCGAAGCAGCTCGCCAGGCCGACGACCACGACGCGCGGCAAGCACTTCTCAGGTTCGTTGATCTGATCGAAGGCGCCCATGTTACATCGACTCCTGAATGTTTTTGGCTTCCCAGTAATTGAACACGGGCCCGTCGATACAGCAATACTGGTGCCCGATCTGACAATGCCCGCATTTTCCCATGCCGCACTTCATGTGGCGCTCGAAATCGAGGTAGATGTGGTCGTAATCGATGTTCTTCTCGCGCATGACCTGCACCACGAAACGGTACATGACGGGAGGCCCGCACACCACGCCGTACGTGTTGGCGGGGTTGATGTCGAGGCGCTTCATCGGCTCGGTTACCACGCCGACCTCGCCGTCCCATGTGTCGTCGGGGTGATCAACCGTGAGGTAAAGCTCGAAGTCCTTGCGGTGGCGCCACATTTCGAACTGGTCGCGGAACATGATGTCGGCCGGCGTGCGCGAACCGTACACGATGGTGACGCGCCCGAAATCGGAACGGTTGTCGTGGAGGTAGTTGATCAGCGAGCGCACCGGCGCGATGCCGAGGCCGCCCGCCACGATGAGGATGTCGTTGCCGCGGAACTTCTCGACCGGAAAGCCGCGGCCGAACGGCCCGCGCAGCCCGACGATGTCGCCCGCGTGCATGCTGTGCAGCGCGCTCGTGACCGTGCCCGCGCGGCGGATGCACAGCTCGACGAAGCCCTGCTTGGTCGGAGAGCTCGTGATGGAGATAGGCGCTTCGCCCACGCCGAACAGCGACAACTCGAGGAACTGGCCCGGCTGGTGCACGAACGCTTCGCGCACGCGCTCGTCGATGAGGCGCATCTCCACGAGCTTCTCGTGCTCGGTGAGGTCGCGCATCGACGTGATGCGCGCCGGCCACGGCCGATACGCGTTGCCGAGCAGCATGTCTTCGCCGGACATGACCTTCGGCGCTTCTTGGGCGGCACGAACGTCGATCGTGCCGAACGGCATGTTACTCTGCATCGTCGGCCCCCTTCCGCTTGAAGAACCTCAGCACTTCGATGGGGTTGATGTTCGTCTTGCATGCGGCAACGCAACGCCCGCACCCCACGCAGAGCATGCGGTCGTGGTTCACCATGAAGCCGTTCAGCTTGTGGTACATGCGGTGCCGCACGCGGTCGCAGCCCGTCGGACGGAAATTGTGCCCGCCGGTGACCGCCGCGAAACCGGGGCTCGTGCAGGCGTCCCATGTGCGCTCGCGCCGGCCAGACATCCCATCGGGCTCGAGCACGTCGCGGATGTCGAAGCAGAAGCAGGTCGGGCACACGCTTGCGCAAGCCGAGCACGACAAGCACCGGCCGCCGAGCTCTTCCCAGAACGGGTCTTCGTGGAAGACGTCCATGAGCATGGCGACGTCTTGGATATGCGGAATCTCGGGGTTGAACGCGCGTTGGCGCTCTCGGGTTGCGTGCCGGTAGGCGTTGCGGTCCTCGTCGGAAGCCTCAGCGAGCTCGCACGATGCCTCGAGAATGTTCGTGGCCACGACGTTCGACATCGACACAAGGTACTTCTCGCCGATATCGTGCAGGAACAAATCGTAGCCGAACGGCGCCTCGTCGGCACCCCACAGATGGCAGAAGCAGTTGTCGTTCGGCTTGCAACTGATGCCGACGACGAGCGTGGCGTCGCGGCGCGCCTTGAAGTACGGATCGACGTACTTGCCGCCGAGCAACGCCACGTCGAGCCGATTGAGCGCGCTGATGTCGCAGGTGTGAACGCCGAACACGACGCGGGGCGTGACCTCCTCGACGTAGTCGCTGACCAGGTTCATCTCGGTGTCGAACTTCATCATGGTCTCGACTGGCGGCATGAAATACTTCTTGGGAGACGAAGCCGTCTGCGTGTAACCGAGCTCGATTTCTTCGGGCGAGTCGATGCGGTCGAACACGTACCCATTGCCCCTTTTAACGGGTGCGACGACTTCGTAGGACTCCATGAACGCACGAACAAGCTTGGGCAATTCACGCTTGTCCATGACACGGTAGAGCATGGCGACCCCTCTCGTCTTGCGCTTTCGCGATAGACCCACTCTACCATCGCCTACCCGATTAGGCCACAGACACTCGCGAGGG
>JAFUBE010000910.1 GCA_017460365.1 Eggerthellaceae bacterium | reverse complement strand
TGAGATTTCTGCTCGTGCTGCCGATATCGAGCTTCACACCCTTGATGCGCTTGACTTCCTGAAAACAGTGGCCCCCAATCTGGGGTACGATTCCCTGCTCTATCTTGACCCTCCTTACGTACAGAAGGGCCCGGGCCTTTACGAAAACAGCTTCACCGATGACGACCATCGTGAGCTGGCCAAAAGCGTTAGGGCGTACGGCGGCAAGTGGATGGTGACTTACGACACCGATGCGCTTGTCGATGAGCTTTATGCTCCTGCCGAAGGCTGGGCGATCACGATTGACGAGATAAAGGTTGGGTACAGCGCCGCAAGTGCTCGCAACGTTGCATCTGAACGACTGGTGCTTGGCCCTGGCATGAAGATGCCGGAGGAATAGAACAACATCCAGCACCATAAAACGCGAGCTTGTGACAGCCCCTTAGCCTAGACAAAGGTTAAGGGGCTGACTGTTTATGTCGGCCACGACACGGAAGGTGGCTGACATGGCCAGTGATAACCATGGCGCAGAGACGCAGGAAGTCGAGAAAACCGCGCAGGACAACGGGCTCGAGGAAGCAACGCAAGAGCAGCCGCAGGTGAGCGGAAAGGACTGGGAGAAGGCTATCGCCGAGCGCGACGGGCGCATCGCTGAGTTGGAGCAGCAAGTGGCAGAGGCCGCCAAGAACGCCGAGACGGCCGAGTTGCTGCGTAACGAGATCGCGGAACTCAAGGCCCAGGGCGAATCTGACCGCATCGACTTCAAGCTGCAGCTCGCGGGCGTGCGCAACGTCAAGGCGGCACGCGCGGTGCTGGCGGACCATGGCGGCGACGTCGACGCGCTCAAAGAGGCCGAGCCCTGGCTCTTCGAAGAACCCCCTTCCCCGAAGAAGGCATCTGGCAAGACCGGCCTTCCCAACGCGGGTACGAGCACCGACGAGGGAAAGACGCTCAAACGCTGGCGCAAGCTCGCCGGCTTGGACGAAACCGACGACGAATAGGAGGGTTGACCGATGGCTAACAGCATCGAGTTCGCGAAGAATTACACGGGTATCTTGGATGAGGTATATCAGCGCGCGGCGGTTTCCAACTGCTTGAACAGCGGCGGGCGCATGGTGCGCGCGGGCAGGCATGCCAAGGAAATCCTCATCCCGAAGATAGAAGTCACGGGTCTTGGGGATTACACACGCAATTTGGGCTACAAGACCGGCAGCATCACCTGGTCCTACGAGACGCACACCTTCGCCTACGACCGGGCCATTCGCCTGTTCGCGGACGTAATGGATGTCGAGGAAGCTGGCGTAATCGACTGCTTCGTGCAGGCGGGCGCGGAGCTGCAGCGCACCCAGGTGGCACCGGAGGGCGACGCTTACACGTTCAGCGAGATCGCGTCCACTGACGGTGTGACCGTTACGAGCGAGGACCTCTCGAGCGCGGACGCCGAGGACCTTTTGGCGTCGCTGCGCACCGTGACGTCCGCCATGGACGAGAAGCAGGTGACCACCGGCTCTCGCATCCTGTTCATCACGCCCACGCTGAACGGCGTGATCCAGGACTTCAGCTACGCCAACCCCAACCGCTCCAACCGCGTGTTGGAACGCTTCAGCCGCATCGTGGAGGTTCCGCAGGTGCGCTTTTATACCGCCATCAACCTGCTCTCGGGCGATGACGACCAGTTCGGCTACCAGAAGCGCGAGGCGGTCTACGAGCTCACCGCAGACACCGAGGTGGACAGCTCGAAGACCTACTACACGCGCTCGGGCAGCGGCACGTCGGCGAGCCCGTACGTGTACACCGAGGTCGCGAGCCCGGTGAAGGCGAACTTGGGCACGTACTACGAGATGACCACAACGCCGGGCTGCGATGTGAACTTCATGGTCGTGGAGAAGTCGGCCAT
>JAFUBE010000909.1 GCA_017460365.1 Eggerthellaceae bacterium | reverse complement strand
TCCCGTCCAGACCTATCTCGACGCGGCTGGTGACCTGGGTGCCGTTAGAAAGAAGCAGGAGGACCTCGTCGAGCTCTACCGCATAGACATCGCGAAGCATGCGAAGAACAGGGCGCTGCAGGTTGAAGACATCTTCGACGCCCTTCCAGGTCAGCTCGGCAAGGAGAACAAGAGGTTCGTCCTCGGGTCCCTGAAATCGGACGCTCGTTTCGAGGAATACGCCAACGACTTCGCCTGGCTCACCCGCGCGAAGGCGGCGCTGAAAGCCACGTGCGTGACCGACCCGCGTCCGATGCTCGAACGTACCGAGGAAAAGAACCGTTTCAAGCTCTACCAGTCGGACGTGGGCATGCTCATGTCCCGCTACCGGCAGACCGTGGCGCTCGCAGCGCTCTCGGGAGCCAGGTCGGTGAACTTCGGAGCCATTTACGAGAACGCGGTAGCCCAGGAGCTCGCGGCTGCGGGCGCCCCGCTCCACTACTACTACCACAGTCGCAAAGGTGAAGTCGACTTCCTTGTCGAGACCGACGACGGCGTGGTTCCCATAGAGGTGAAATCTGGCAAGGACTACAAACGCCACGTGGCGCTGAACAACCTGCTCTCTTCGGGCGAATACGAGATAGAGCGGGCATACGTGCTCTCCGAGGCGAATGTTTCTATGGAGAAGCGAGCCGGCGGCGTTGTTCACTACCTGCCGCTCTACTTCGCGCCCCTCGTCGCCGCCGAGGCTGCGGGAGCCTCCTCGCTGCCCACCGTGCCGCCGGAGGTCGACTGGTCCGGCTTAGCGTAGCGGCGGGTCTGGCGGGATATGCTTCTAGCTGTGGGTGACAGGGGGACGGTTCTCCTGTCACCGTACAAGGCTTCGAGCAATGTGTTAGCGCGGGGTAAGGTGACAGGAGAACCGTCGCCTGTTCATTCAGGCACCCTTTGGTTCTCGACCCAACGCTATGCACAAAAAAGCGTGACGTTCTGGAACATCGGGGTTTGCAGGGCGCGAGAGCCTTCGGGGCGCGTTTAACATGAGGGTACCGTAATGTCGCACCGGTTGAAAGGATGCGCTGTGGATTTAGAGAACATGGACATCAGCCCCGAGCTGCGGGAGAAGGCGAAGGCGTGCAAGACCCCCGATGAGCTGCTGGCGCTGGCGAAGAGCGAGGGCTACAAGCTATCCGATGAGGAGATGGAGGCAGTCGCCGGCGGTGGCTCCTGGGGTGGCGCTGGCGATTCAGATTGCTCCGACGATAATTCCATAGGCTTGGTTCGCCTTTCTGAGATGATGCGAACCGTCCCCATGTCACCCAAAAAGCCGTGACGTTCTGGAACGTCGGGGCTTGCGGGACGCGAAAACTATTTGGGCGCGTTTAACATGAATGCATCGTAATGTCGCACCGACTGAAAGGAAGAATCATGGATTTCGAGAACATTGACATCAGCCCGGAACTGCGCGAGAAGGCGAAGGCGTGCACGAGCCCCGAGGAGCTGTTGGCGCTGGCCAAGAGCGAGGGCTACAAGCTTTCCGATGCGGAGATTGAAGCCGTGTCGGGCGGCAGCGGGTGGGCAGGTTGCAGTTCTGCAACGTGCTATACCAATAAGTACTTGCGCGGTGATTCCCGCCAGGGCGTCGACCCCGCTCGTGCCCACGCCGACTTCGTGAGCGGCGCGATCAATGGCGCATCGTTCTTCTAACGCCCATCCCGCCCGGCGCACGGAGCCGGACGACGCAGCTTCGGCGGACGGCGCGGTGGACCCCTACGACCTCGCCTACATCTTCCGCTCCATCTTCGGCAGCAAGATGAAGGGCCATTGGCAAACGTGGCCCTTCATCGACGTCGACGAGCTCAGGCAGATCAACCCCGACTGCGTGGGCTGGGTTCACATGGACGCAAGCCCCATCGACTACCCCGTGGTGAAGCAGCGCTTCGACCGCGGCTATTACCTCACGCACAACTTCAGCGGCGAGGAATCGGTACACGGCCAGGTGGCCATGGATTTCCTGCACGGCGGGCGCATGGGCGAGCGCGCGACCGTGCTGCACGCCCACCACATGAAGGACTGGTCGATGTTCAAGGCCATCGTCAGCCTGG
>JAFUBE010000908.1 GCA_017460365.1 Eggerthellaceae bacterium | reverse complement strand
AAGCCGCGTCACATATTTTCCTAGTCGATCACGTAGGGCCAGCGCAGCTCGACGGGGTGGATGTCGCCGGCTTGCCAGCGCTCGACGCCGCGGCCGAAGGTGATGAAGCAGTTCGCCTGGTCGAGCGTGCGCAGAACCGGACGGCCGTCCATCGGCAGCAAGCGGGCGTGCAGGCGGTCGTCTTCGTCGCGGTAGACGACGCCGCGCTTCACGACCTGCACGGGCTCGGGCCAGAAGTCGGGAGCGAAATCCATCTGCGCGAACACCATGGGCGGGTAGGCGCCGGAAAGCCCCAGGTAGCGGTCCACGAGCGGCTTCACCATCCAATCGGTCGTGAACTCGGCGCCCATGGGCGGACCCGAAATGCCGATGACGGGCGTGGCGCCGAGCATCGCCGCGGAGCAGTGCCGCCCCGGCCCTTGGGCGAGCATGTGGTGGAACATCCGCCCGTGTTCCTGCAGGATCTCGCACGTGAAGTCGTCGGAGCCTTTCGAGGAGCCGGCGTTGATGACCACGATATCGGCCTTCTCGGCTGCATCGAGCAGCGCCTTCTCGAGCTTCTTCCAGTTGTCGGGGACGATGGGATAACGCAGGGGCTCGGCGCCCCACTGCTGCAGCTTCGCGCACACCATGACCGCGTTGCTCTCGACGTTCTTGCCCTTCGCAAGGCGCTTGCCCGCGTCGACGAGCTCGTTGCCGGTCGGGATGAACGCCACGACCGGGCGCTTCACCACGTCGACTTGCACATGACCGCCCATGTTGAGCACGCCGAGAAGCGCCGGGGTGAGCGTATCGCCCGCGCGCACGAGCACGTCGCCCTTCTGCAGGTTCGCGCCGACGGGCGTGGTGGCGTTTCCGCGATGTTCGGGCAAGCGGTTCAGCACGACATGCTCGTCGTCGGCAGAGACCTCTACCCACTCGATGGGAATGGCGGTGTCGAAATCGCCGGGCATGCCGATCCCGGTGTTGCAGAACTGCCAATCGGAGCCGCGCACCCACGCGCTCGTGTCGGGCGCGCCGCCTTCGAACGCATCGAAGTTTACGGCGATGCCGTCCATGTTGGAGGTGAGCTTGTTCGGCAGCGTGTTTTTCGACACGACGTCGGCCGCCGCCACGCGCCCGAGCGCATCGGGTACCTCGACGGTTTCCACGCCGCGCTCGAACTCCCAGGCGTCGAGCACGTCCTGCATCGCCTCGTGACGGTCTTTCTCGATGTAACCCGAATGGTCTCGCATGGTGATCCTTTCCTGCAATGGCTATTATTCTTACTGATATATTATATCGGGAAACGGCGGGATTCGGGGTAGTAGCAGGACAGGCCGTTCGTGGCGCAGAGGGTGGACGGGTCGCGCGGGAGCTCCATGGCGGCGTGGTAGTCGGCTTCGGTCGCGCTCGCGCGGGCGAGCGCGGTGTTGCGCACGACGAGCGCGGCATCTGCCACCAGGTCGTCGGGATCGTCGCCGCGGCCGACGACCTTGTACGCGTGCACGCCAATCTGCTCGAAGCGCCACAGCGCGCACAGTCCGCACGTGCGCTTGTGGTAGCGCATGTTCAACAGCCACTCCGTGCTGCGCGCGCGGCGTAGGAACGCGTCGTCGTAATCGCCGGGCACCAGGTTGATGTCGACATCCCCCTCGCGAAGCGACGTGCACAGCGAAGGGGCGCCCGCCCGGTGGCATCCCAGGCAATGCGAGTCGGAGAACATACAGCCGTTGCGCATGAGGAACACTTCGTATTCCACCTCGGGCACCGTGCGCATGATTCCCGCGATCTCGTCGACGGAAAGGTCGCGCGGCAAGATGAGGCGGGTCGCCCCGAGGTCGCGGTAATACACCGCGAGCCGTTCGTTGAAGACGCCGGCAACCGTCGACATGACCACGCCGAGCCCCGCCTCGCGCGCGGGCCCGATGAGCGCTTGGCCCGACACGATGATGCCGCTTGCGCCGGCATCGGCGATTGCGCCCAGGTACGCGCTCGCGATGAATTCCAGCTCGGGCGAGCCATACGACGACGCGTTGAAGCAGACGAACGCGCGCATCCCGAGCGATTGCGCCCGCTGCACCTGGGCGAGCATCTCTTCGAACGAGAACGGGTTCGCCTCGCGGCCAAACCCCGACATCCGGTTGAGTTCCGTCGACCCGAAACGGGCGGTCCACCCGTCGTCGTGGAACCCGACGTACAGTTCCTCCACGCCCGCTTCGTGCAGGTGAGCCAGCGCTTCGGCATTGTTCAGCGGAACGAGACCGGCCATGGCTACAGCCTCCACGCCGCGCTCGCGGCCATCGCCGAATACACGATGCGCCAAGAGTCGACGCCCGCGATTCGGCACGCGGAGTTGGCATAGAAGTGCGTGCGCCCGCGCTTGAGGTAGCGCACGCCGTTCTCGACGCGGCTGCCCTGGCTCATGCGCAAGCATTCGCACGCGCAGGGCCGCCCGATGCGGAACTTCTCGGAATCGGGCGCGTCGATCGAAGCCGACGAGCAGAGCCTTCCGGTCGTCGCGTACGCATACGGAAGGTGAAGCGCCACCTCGGCGTCGGGCGCTTGCTCGAAGATGCGCGACACGTCCACGACCGCGCTTGCGGGATCGACCTCCACGAGGGGCCGTGCGCCCGGGCGCAGCTGCACGCAGGCGAGCGCTTCGGGTGACAGCTCGGGACGCGACGGCGCGCCGAACACCTCGGCATAGCGCGCGTCGCGCTGCGTCTTCATGAACAGCCGCCCGATTCCAAGGCGCGCCTGGGTGCGCGGTGACAGGTCGGCGTACGTTGCGACGTCGTTCACGACGATCTCGTCATACACGGTGCCGAACCGTTCTAGCAGGTAGTCGAGCCGCTCGATGCCTTGGTACAGCATCGCCTGGCCGAAGATGGGAACGACGAGCGTCGCGCCCATGTCGTGGCGCGCAGCGACCTCGCCCACCGCGTCGTGGAAGCCCTCGTCGAGCGCCAGGAAGTAGTTCTCGCAGAAATACGACCCCGCGTACACGCGCTCGCAGGCCGGAAAACCCGCCTCGAGGCATGTGCGGCCGAGCATGTCGACGAGATCGCCGGCACGCGACTGCACGCCCGCCGTGTCGCAAAAACTCACGCAAAGCGAAACATCGCCCACATCGCTCACCATCCCAAAAAGGGAGGGCCAACTTCGCGCTGGCCCTCCGGACGTTCGGTCTACTCTTCGGCGGATTGCTCTTCCGCATCCGCCGCTTCAGCAGCGTCGCCCTCTTTCTTGCCGCCGTAGCCTTCGCCGCCGGCATAGCCTTCAGGCTTGTGGCCCTTCTTGCGGCCACCATAGCCCTCGCCGTGCTTGTGGCCCGAGTACCCCTCGCCGCCGTAGCCCTCGCCGTGCTTGTGGCCGCCGTAGCCCTCGCCGTGGGGATGATGGCCCGCATAGCCTTCCCCACCGTAGCCTTCCCCGTGGGGATGGTGGCCGGAATAGCCTTCGCCGTGCGGATGATGGCCGCCGTAACCTTCGCCATGCGGATGCCCTCCGTAGCCCTCGGGCCCGTGGGGATGCCCACCGTAGCCCTCGCCGTGGGGATGGTGCCCGCCGTAACCCTCGGGGCCGTGATGGCGGCCGGCATAGCCTTCGGGCTTGGGGCCGTGAGGCGCACCGAAGCCCATGGGCGCGGGATAGGGAACGTACACGTAGATGTACTGCACGGGAGCGCCCGCCGACGCAGGCGCGGGAGGCATGCCCCAATTCGGCGCCGGGCACGGGCCTGCCTGGAAATACGGGTTAGCAGGCTGGGGCGGGAAAGGACCAGGTGCTTGGAACATAATGGAGCTCCTTTCGGTAAGATTATATCTGTGCGAGAAGTATAACGCATTTGGAACCGTTTGCGCCGTTGCCCACAAAGCAAACTTTTCAAATTTATTCTTGACTGCGAATAATTATTACTGTATCGTATGAACTCGAGTAAGGACGAATGTTTCTGTTACCATCCTTTCTCACCTCACTCGTCTAGACCAGGACCGCTCTTCCCCCTCGGCGGACCTGGTCGTCTTGAGCATGACACTTCCCTTTCTCAATGAGCCAAATGAGCGTTATCGCGCAGATGGTCGGCCAGGAAAGGAACGGCGAACTCTACGAAACCGCGACGCGCGGGCGCGATCACGCCAGACGCTATCAGGCGCTTGCGGTATTTCTGCGCGTAGTCGTCGGTCACACCCATGCGCATGGCGACCTCTCCAATGCGGCTTGCGCCCTCGTCGAGCGACATGGCTTTCAGAAAGTCGACGTCGCGTTCTGAAAGGGCCGCGAGCGTGGTGCGGCAAACGTCTTCCTTAAACGACTCGGCCGACGATGCGAGCGCATCGCGCAACGCGCGTTCGTCGACATGGCCATCGGCATCTGCGTACTGCGTGAGGTTGTGCCCGATCAGCTGCAGCAGATACGGAGACCCCTTTGTCGCCAAGGCAGCTTCCCGTCGCAGGTCAGCCGTAATCTTCACTCCCGATACTTCGAAAGCCCGAGCGAAGAAAGCATCCACGTCTCCGATCGCGAGCGGCTCGAGCGACGCTTTCGTCGCGCGATTCAAAAACGTCAAGACGCTATCGTTGAGCACCGACGACACAGCACCGGGCAAGCCTGCAAGCACGATGGCGACGTCTTGCCGCTCTCCCACGAGTTCCTGATAGGTGATAATGAGTTGTTTGAGCTCCGGCGAATTCGCCTGCGTCTCGTCTATCAACACGAGCAGCCCTCGCCCCTGATCGCCGAGGCGCCTCGCGAGCTGCAGCATCTTGTAGCCAAAGCTCTTCGTCTCGCGCACTTCCTCGCTGAACTGCAGCCCCGCCGAAAAGCCGAGGGCTCCGACACTGCCCCCTACTATTTTCGCCCGTTTTCCCTTCGCGTAGCGCGCTCCGTCGTCTTGTATCTTCTCGATAATGCGCTCGTTCATGCCCTCGGATACGACGGTGGGAGACGCGACGACGAAACCACGGTCCCGAGCTCGATCGGCAAGCTCCCAGAGCAGCACGGTCTTGCCGCTGCCGCGCTGTCCCAGCAACACTGTCGCGCGCTCCCTGCTTCCCGGAGCGGTTTCCAACCCGTCCAAAAGCTGTTCGAGAAGGTGCTCCCGACCCACGAGCTGACTCGGTCGGTTGCCGAACGCCGGAGAGAAGACCAGGTCTCGCATGACGACTCCTTTGGTTTCCTTTTTTTCCTATTTTTTCCTTT
>JAFUBE010000907.1 GCA_017460365.1 Eggerthellaceae bacterium | reverse complement strand
CGATTTCGACGGCGTCGTGGCGGCAGGAGGCGACGGCACGATCGCCGCGATTTCGTTCGCCCTGGCCGAAACGGGAATTCCCATCTTGCCCTTCCCCGCCGGCACGGGCAACCTGCTCGCCACGAATCTGAAATCACCGATCGAACCCCATGCCCTCGCGAAGATGACACGCGATCTGCAGGCACTCGACTTCGATTTGGGAGTGATAGAGGCGAACGGACAGAAGTTCGGGTTCTCCATCATGGCCGGAGCTGGCTACGATGCGAAGATCATGCACGATGCCAAGCCCGCGAAAAGAAAGCTCGGCCCGCTTGCATACTTCCAAGCAGCCGTCGCCAACGTAACGCCGCAGAAGTCGAAGATTCGCCTGGTAGTCGATGGAGACGAGATTGAATGCGAGGGACTCGGCATCCTGCTCGTGAACTTCCCGCGCATCCAGTTCGACATTCCGCTCACGCATGGATCCAATGCGCGCGACGGAGAACTTGAAGTGGCTATCCTGAAAGCCGAGAACGCTTTCGGGCTCATCCCGGCGTTCGTGGCAGGCATCATGGACCGCGACGGCGTGCACCCCGACCGCACCGATTCGATCGAGATTCACCGCGGTCGCACGATCGAGGCATACGCCGACCCACCGTTCGAAATCCAATACGACGGCGAGCTTCCGGGGCTGACCACGCCGTTTACCGCCCGCATCGTCGACGGCGCCACGCGGTTCATCGTGAGCGATGCCGCCATGGAGACTTTCGGCCAAGACTAGGTCGAAAGCTTCTGGCTTCGCCGTTTGCGGCATTTTCCAAACAATGTCCGCAACTTGCGCGACGACGTGCCTGCGCAAATCCGCAGCTACCACGTGCCCGACCTCGACGACTGCTTCGTCATGACCAAGCCCATCGGCGATTTCCACTACCCGTCTTTCATCGCCGACGGCGTGGAGGTGACGCGCGGCTGCGACGGCCAATGCAGCTTCTGCGTATCGGGGTTCACCTACCTGCCGTTCCGCACGCGTTCGGTCGGAAACGTCATGCGAATTGCGAAAGAGCAGCTGCACCATAGCGGATCGCCGAGCCTCACGCTCAGCTCGTTCTGCGGGAGTTCGTATCCGCATATCAACGAGCTCATGCGGCGGGTGCATGGCGAGACACCACGTAGGGTGCGCATGATGTCGCAGCGAATCGACAGCATCCACGAGAACCCGCACCTGTGCCATTTGCTCGCATGCACGGGCGCGAAGCGCATCGTGTTCGGCGTGGAGGGCATCTCGCAGAGGCTGCGCCAAGCGGTCTCGAAGAACTACACCGAGCAGCAGATCCTCGACACCGTCGACATGCTTGCCCGAGAGGGCTACAAGCGCGTGAAGTTCATGTTCATCGGCGGGCTTCCGGGCGAGAGCCGAGCTGATTGGGAAGAACTCGTCGAGCTTTCCGCGAAGATCCGCTCGGTTCTCGACGACGCAGAGCGCGAGGGGTTTTGCGCTCCCGAGGTTATGTACACCTGGACGGAACTGGTCGTCATGCCGTTCACGCCCTTCCAATGGCTGAAGCCCCCGCTGCGCTCGACGGTTATTCCCACCGATATCGCGCAGCGGTTAGGCGAGCTCGGGATACTCGCCTACGAGGACGACCACGAGGGAGAGCGGGTTGAGAACCTCATCACCCAGTTGCTCTTGCGGGGCGACTCGCGCCTCCAGCCGCTCATCGTGGCGATGGCGAACGCCGGAATCTGCCACCATGGGGCCTTCCCCGATGCTGCAGAGGGCTTCGTCGACGCGTGGCTGTCCGCCCACGACGTTCCCGGTTACGAATACTGGCTTCGCGAATGCGATCGCGACATGGTGTTTCCGTGGGACTTCATCAGCGTCGGCGCCAGCAAAGAGCACCTCTGGAAGCGCTACGTCGAGTCCCGCAACGACTACCCCGAGGACTTTCCGCGCTGTTTGAACCGTTGCCAAGGCTGCGGCGCGTGCACGCCGGCGCAACGTGCGCAAATGGTGACGTACCGCGAGGAAAAGCGCCGGGATAACGCGCAGCCCCTTTCCGACCCGTATCCCAAGGAACGCTCGGCCGCATGCGATGGGGAATCTGCGGTCTCGAACTGCGGGCATCATGCTGCGTTAGAGTTCGCCATCGACGAGAGGCATCGGGTCGTCAACCGCATCTACTGGGCGAACGAGCTCGGCCGCGCGCTCAACTACGCGGGCATTCCATACGGCGAACACGGCGTATTCGTGCCCAAGCCGTTCTTCGATCGCGAGGATTGGGTCTGCGGCGTGAACGTCGCAATCGTGGCCCTCGGCGAGCGCTACGATGACGAGTGGCTGATCGGGACGCTCAACGAACATCTCGTCAACATGCGGGTGACGGCGGTACGCTGGTTCGATTGCAGGCCCCTGATTCAATCCATGAGCTACCGCGTTACGATTCCCGATTGCGTCGACGAAAGCGAACTTGCTGAAAAGCTCGCGAATGCGGCGCGCCCCGACCCCCCGTCAGCGCGTTCGGTCCCGCCTCAAGGCAGCTGCGAAGGCGAATCGCCTGACGACATCTGGAGCCAGGTGCAAAACCTCTCGCTTGAGGGGCGAACCTTGAACATGTGCGTGGACATGCCCCTGTCACCTTATAGGGTGTCCCAAGAGCTCTTCGGCCTGAACTGGGAAGAGGCGTCCCGCTACGCGGTCGAAAGAACGGCGATAGAGGTTGCAAAACCCGCTCGGGACGAAAACGACGTTGCGTGAATTTTCCCCTGGTATCGGCGGCTCGGCGCCCGTGAAACGCTATGATACGGAGCGTGTCGTTCATGGCGAGCCGGATGCGTTTGAGCGAGCGCGCCTGCGGGAAAGTTCCTTCCGATATCCTCATGGCCACGCAGGCGGCCGTATCGCGGGGGTTCTTTCGAACATAGTCTGATGAATGAACTCCGGCTTGCCTTTTGTCGGGTTACGGGCGGCATCGCACGACGATGCGCGCCTTGCACATATGGCAAGGAGGGCGATTGTGCATTGCGGGGATTCGGAATGCGATGCGACGTTGTTCGAACGGGCGCTTAAGCGCGAAACGCGCGAATCGTACCTGCGCCATCGCGAGCACAAGCGCAACGTCGGCGGCTTGGGAGCCGCTCGGCTTGCCGCCTACATTCGCAGCGAGGATTGCACGGCCGATATCGAGAAGCTCGCCGCCCGAATCTTCGACTTCCCCTTCCGCATCAGGTGAAGCTGAGGAAGTCGCATTCCGACCGCCGGCGCGTCATCTACGTGTATCCCGAGCGTCAGAACATACTCATGAAGTACGTCGGCATGGCGCCATCCGCGAGAACGGCGCACTGGCATGCCCCGACGGGATGGAACTACAGGTCTGGAAGACTCCGTAGGGCAAGCTCTTGAGCTTGCCGCCGCGCCGCAAGG
>JAFUBE010000906.1 GCA_017460365.1 Eggerthellaceae bacterium | reverse complement strand
TCCCGTCCAGTTCGGCATGATCCCGTTCGCGTAGAGGATCGACCCGTCGGCGGGGTTCACGATTCCCGCCGTGCCGATGCCGGCGCCGCGCAGGCAATCCGCCTGCGCTGCCAAACCGCGCGCAAGGTCGACGATCGAGGCGAGCACGGCGTCGCCGCCGCGAGTGGGCTCGGTCGCAACCGAACGCTTGCACGTCACCGAAGGCGGTTCGCCCTGCGTTGTGTAGCTCACAAGCGCGCCGGCGATCTTGGTGCCGCCGACGTCGAGCGCAATGTAGGTTTCCACGTGCACTCCTTCCCTATTCGCGGATAGCGGCGTTCTCGTCGATGAGCCCGGCTTCCTTAAGCACGGCGACGATTTCGGCGACGTCGTCGCCGACGAGAGGCTGCACCGGCTCGCGCATCTGGTTCGTGTTGAACACGCCCATCTGCCACAGCGCCGTCTTGAACGCACCCACTCCGGCGCCGAAGCCGACCGTTGCCTGCACGCGGCGGGTGATGGACATGAGGCGCGCAAGGCGATCCTGAATCTCTTTCACACGCTTCCAATCTCCTGCCTGGTAGGCGCGCCACTGCTCGACGTAGGAGGCCGGGTCGACGTTGCCCAAACCCGGCACCGAACCGTCGGCGCCCGACAGGTACGCGCCGTCGACGACGACCTCGTGGCCGGTCAGCAGCGTAAGCGGATGGCCCGCGTCCTCGTTCTCGAGGACGAGCCACCTGAACTGGATATCGTCGCCCGACGAATCCTTCACGCCCTGCAGCACGCCGTCGCGCCCGAGGCGCACGAGCATCGTGGGATCGAGCTTGGTGTGCACGCACACCGGCAAATCGTAGGCAAACAGCGGAAGATCGGTGCTTTCGCGGATGGCGCGGAAATGGCGCTCCGTTTCGCGCGGGCCGCCGAGCGCGTAGAAGGGCGCGGTTGCCACAAGCGCGTCGACGCCGTATGCCGCGGCGCGCTTGGCCTGGTCGATTACGCGCAGCGTTTCCAGGTCGATGATGCCCGCGAACACCGGCACGCGCCCGCGGACCATGGCCACGCCCTCTTGAAGCACGTGGTAGCGCTGCGCGTCGGTGAGGAACGCGACCTCGCCGGACGAGCCGAGGAAGAACAAGCCATCTACGCCGGCGTCGATCATGCGGTTGATGGAACGGTCGAGCGCCTCCAGGTCGAGCTGGCGGTTCTCGTCGAGCGGCACGACTACCGGAGGAATAACGCCTTTGAAGCGAGGATCTGCCATGATGGACTCCTATCTGTCCGATTCTCTATTGCCGCCAAGCGGCTTCCCGCGCAAGATGACGCGGGACACTTCCAAATCGTTGTCGAGCAAGACCAAATCGGCCATGTAACCTGGCGCGATGCTCCCGCGCTGGGATGCGAGCCCGAGCGCACGGGCGGGATTGGCGCTCGCCGCGAGCAGGGCGTCTTCGAGCGCGATTCCCATCTCGGTCACGGCGACGCGCACGCAGGCGGCCAAGTCGGTGACCGAGCCGGCGATCGTGCCGTCGGCGAGCGTGGCTCTGTTGCCCGACACGTGCACGTCTTGGCCGCCGAGGTCGAACGTGCCGTCGCCTGAGCCGCACGCGCGCATCGAGTCGCTGATGAGGATCATGCGGTCGGCGCCGAACAACGCGAAAGCGAGCCGGACCATCGCCGGATGCACGTGCACGCCATCGGCGATGAGCTCGGGCGTCACGTGCGCATGTTCGGCGGCGGCGGCAATCGGGCCCGGTTCGCGATGATCCAGGCCCGGCATGGCGTTGAACAGGTGCGTTAGCTGTCGCGCGCCCGCTTCGAACGCCGCACGCGCGTCGTCGTAGGTCGCGCACGTGTGCGCGAGAGAGACGCGCACCTCGCCGGCCACGTCTGCAATGAAATCGAGCGCACCAGGCTCTTCGGGCGCCACGTCGACGATCTTCACCAGCCCGCCCGCGCGTTTTTGCAAACGCCGCAGCATGCTCGCATCGGCGTGCTGCACGTAGGCGGGGTTTTGCGCTCCCACCTTGTTCGGCGAGATGAACGGGCCTTCCATGTTCACGCCGACGAGCGCTGCTTCGTCGTCGGCGGGTGCAAAGGCGGCGGCTGCATCCATAATTGCGGCCAGGCGCTCTTCGGGGTAGGTCATGGTGGCCGGGCAGATGGCGGTCACGCCGCGCGACGCCTCGTAGCGCGCGATGTCGGCGATGGCCTGCGCGGTTCCGTCGCAAAAGTCGCGGCCAACGCAACCGTGGAAATGCACGTCGATGAAGCCGGGGGCAACGATGCACCCCGCAGCATCGACCACCTGGTCTGCGGCGAGCTCGCCCGCTTCGGCAATGCGCGCAATCCGGGCGCCTTCTAAGAGGATGTCGGCATCCCGCACGACGCCGTCGATGAACGCGCGCCCTCCCCTTACAAGCATGATGCCGCAGCTTCGTCGAGCACGACGGTAACATCGTCGTGCTGCTGCAGGATGGACGCGGGCACGTCAGGCGTGACCGGACCGCGCAGCGACGCGGCGACGATTTCCGCCTTGTCGGCCCCGTTGGCCACCAAAAGCAGCTTGCGCGCGCGCATGATCGTGCCGATTCCCATCGTGTACGCCTCGCGCGGCACTTCGTCGGCCGAGTCGAACAGGCGGCTGTTCGCGTTGATGGTGCTCTCCGTAAGGGCGACGACGTGGGTCGCCGGCGGGAACTCGTCGGCCGGCTCGTTGAAGCCGATGTGGCCGTTGTGCCCGATGCCGAGCAGCTGCAAGTCGATGCCGCCCGCCGCTTCGATGGCGCGTTCGTACGCCTCGCATTCGGCGGCCGCATCGGGATTCGACCCGTCGGGCAAATGGGTGCGCGAACGGTCGAAATCGATCGGGCCGAACAGGTTCTCGTTCATGAAGTAGCGGTAACTCTGCGGATGGTCGCCGGCGAGCCCACGGTACTCGTCGAGGTTAAAGGTCGTCACGCGCGAGAGGTCGAGCTTGCCGGCCTTCACGTCGCGCACCAGCTCGGCATACAACCCGATCGGCGTGGAACCCGTCGCCAAACCGAGCACGCTTTCGGGTTTTTCCACCACCTGCTGCTCGATCACATCGGCAGCCGCGCGGCTCATCTCGTCATACGAGCCGCATACTATAATGTTAACCACTTCAGACTCCAATCCGTCATCTTCGTGCCGCTTCGCGTCGGACACGATCGGTCGCGCCCCGCAGGTTCGGCGCTGACGCGCCGCGGGCGGCACGAGTGCCGCCCCTACGG
>JAFUBE010000905.1 GCA_017460365.1 Eggerthellaceae bacterium | reverse complement strand
TGGAATGGGCAGCTGGGGCAAATGCGCAGTTGATGCTCAGTCCCCTGATCGGTCGCTTGACTTCATCTGGCAAGTATCCATTTGTATTCACCGTGCGGGAAATAGGTCCCGTCTGGCGGAATGGAGACCAAGATGGAAGTCATTCAGAATCTGGTGAACGAAGCGGTGTGGTCGATGGAGGAGGCGGGGCTGTCGGATGGCTACATCCGCAGCTTCTCGAGCACCTGGCAGGCTTTCGACGACTGGTTGGTCGAACGCGGCGCAGGGTATTCACCCGAACTGGGGGGCAGCTTCCTGCTCGAAGCGTACGGCATCGGCCGTGGCGGTAGCACGGTGAGCATGGAGCGCCGGCGCAGAAGGGCCCTCGCGATAATAAGGAACTGCCACGAGCACGAACCGTATCGGCGGGTCGAGGATAGGAAATACGAGTCCTTCTTCCGCGAATGCCACGAAGCGGACCTCGACGAGTTCCTGGACGAGCTCAAGAAGCGTTATTCCGACTCGACCATCTGCGCCTATGTCTATGTGCTCAACAAGCTCTCGCCGTACCTCGAAGAGCGCGGAATAAATGACATCGCCGACATCGATGCCGCCGCGGTGATGGGGTTCATGCAACAGGTATCCGAGAGCGGCGTCGGCCAGCAGCTCGTCTACTCGACCACGAGCAAGCTCAGGAGGCTGCTGTCATGGCTCGAGTCGACCGGCCGCATCGGCCCGTCGGCGGTCGACATCGTGCCGAAGGCAAAGGCGCCGAGGCCCGAATCGCCCGACACCTACACCGACGAGGAGGTCGAGCTCATCATCGGCGCCATCGATACGACAAGTCCGACCGGCAAGCGCAACCTCGTGGCCTGCCTTCTGGCAGCACGCCTCGGGATGCGATCATCCGACATCGTGGGCCTGCGCTTCGACAACCTTTCGTGGAAGGAGAGCTGCATATCGTTCGCTTCGGCCAAGACGGGCCAGCCCACCGTGCTGCCCCTCACGAACGAGATCGGCACTGCGATCATCTCATACGTCAAGGAAGGGCGTCCGGAATCGAGCGAGCCGTACGTGCTGGTCAGGCACAACCCTCCCCACACGAGGATGCGCCCGGCAATCGTGTACGACATCGTGTCGGGGGCCATGGGCCGGGCCGGCATCGCGAGGGACGGGCGGAGGCGCGGCCCGCACGCGCTCAGGGCGAGCGTCGCCACGCGCATGATGGGCAGCGGGGTGCCGCTGCCGGTTATAACCAGGACGCTGTCCCACAGCTGCAGCGATACGAGCAAGTTCTACCTGAAGGCGGACCTCGAGCCGCTCAGGAGATGCGCGCTGGACGTGCCGCCCCTGGTCAACACGTGGTGGATGGCAGGAGGCCCGAGATGAGCGGCGGCATCGAGAGGACTCCCTTCGAGGATGAGATAGCGGGCTTCCTGAAGTTCAAGCGCGACATGGGGTTCAAATACCTTAAGGAGGAGGGGCTGCTCCGTCTCTTCTCCCGATTCTGTAGCGAGAGGGGCTGGGACGGGCCCGACCTCACGCAGGAGATCGTGGAGGCGTGGTGCGCGAAGTGGCCGCACGAACCCGAGCGCGGCGGCGGTGGCCATACGTCGCGCGTAACGCTCATCAGGCAGTTCGGCCTGTACCTGAGCGCCCTCGGCCGCGACGTCTACTTCCCGATGAACGTGGCCCACAACATGAGCAGGCACTCGCGCTTCGTCGCGTACGTGTTCACCCGCGACGAGATCGGGCGAATCATCGATGCGTCCGACCGCATCTGCCCGCACCGCTGCTCGACCATGCACCTCGTGCTGCCGACGCTGCTCAGGCTGCTCTACAGCTCCGGGACGAGGATAGGCGAGACGTTGTCGATCAAGATGAGAGACGTCGACCTCGAGAACGGCTCCATACGCATGGAGAACGCGAAGAACGGGAAAGTGCGCCTCGTCGCCCTGTCCGACACGATGGCCGGCGTGCTGCGCGAGTTCTGCTCGATCCTGCACCCCGACCCCAAGCCCGAAGACTACCTGTTCTGCAACGTGGCCGGCGGGCGGTACAACAACCAGACCATATACAACCGCTTCCGGTCCGTGCTGATGGACGCGGGCATCCCGCATGGAGGCCGCGGCGCCGGCCCCCGCGTCCACGACATCCGCCACGCGTTTTCCTGCCACGTCCTTATGCGGGCGTCGGAAGCCGGGGAGGACGTCATGGCGGCCCTTCCCGTGCTGTCGGAATACCTCGGCCACGAGTCGGTGCGCGAGACGGGCGTGTACCTCAGGATGACGGCCGAAGTCTACCCCGACGTGACGAAGCTGGTCGAGCGGGCGTGCTCGCGCGTCATCCCGGAGGTGATCGGCGATGAGCAAGGCTCCTACTGATTTTGCGAGGCACC
>JAFUBE010000101.1 GCA_017460365.1 Eggerthellaceae bacterium | reverse complement strand
TGCCGCCCGCGGCGCGCCAGCGCCGAATTCCGCTCACCTGAAGAAGCGCGGGTGGGTGACTTCGAGGCCTAACGAGCGTTCGATGCCTTCGAGGGAGGTTCGGGTGAGCTCGGCGAGGCCGGTGTAGAAGGGGTGTTCGGAAGCGCGTTCGAGGCGGACGAGGTAGTGCGACGACCAGGTGAAGAAATGGTCGCGGCAGAATTCGCGCAGCAGTTCGGGGCGGTTACGCGCAATCCAGGCCATCAGCATCAGCAGCAAGCCGATGTGGTCTTGCGGCTCGCCGTCGCGGGCAAGGCGGGCGATGCCATGCGTGCGCATCCAATCGGCCAAGTCGAGCGCAGACACGCCGAAAATCACCCCGTCGTGGTCGGTGTAGACCGACCCCCAAGGCGCTGCGGCTTTGTGGCCAGGACCCACGAACAGGCGCCTGAACTCCCAGGTGAGCTCGTCGGTCACGCCGCCTGCAAGCCCGCCGACCATGTTCGCCAGACCGCATTGCACCTCTTCGCGCGCGCCGAACGGCCACTCTTCGGCTGCCGCCGACACGTCGAGCGCGGCGAACGCCTCAAACGACGCGCCCGCCGAACCCTTCCCGGGATCCTCCAGGAAAAACGGCCCGAGCGCTTCACCTGCGAACGCAACTGCTTCGAGCACTTCGGGCTCGGGAATATCGACGACTTGCGACATAAAGACTCCTAAAAGCTGATGCCGACCGTGAGGTGCATCATGTAGAACGTGAACCGCATGACGAAGATGCCCGCGAGCATGAGCGCGGAAGCTCCAATCGAGGGAGCGAGCCCGGGCAAGGGGCGATTCCGCAATGCGAGCGCATCGAGAGCTACGCCGAGCGCACCGAGCGCTGCGAACAAGACGACCGAAGGCGCGTACAGCGGCGCCAGGCTGGCTGCGCTTTCCACGGAGTTGTGCATGGGAAGCGCCGTTACCCCGTACGCCGCGTAACCCGCGACGTTCGCCACCAGCGCGATGCCCGAAACCGCCAGGCACGCCACGGCCATCGCGCGCGGGGGGCGGTTCCCGCTAAAATCGGCCTCGCCGAGCCCCGCCGCATCGCGGACCACGGCGGCATCGGCTGCGGCGAACGTGACGAGCGCGAGCAAAGGCCCACCCGCAAGCGCGTTCAACGCGAGGTTTACGGGCACGAGCGGATGCGACCAGGTGACGATGGTGCCCACCTGGTAGGCGAACGCTATCGCGAACACGAAAACGACGCCCGAACCCACCAAGAGCGCGACCCATGCGCGCTCAAGCGCAACTCGGCGTTTCTCGGTGAACGAATACAGCCAGTAGCTTCCCGCAAACCCCAAGAACACGACGCCGGCAAGCACCTCGTTCGACAGCGGGCTTCGCCCCACACCTGCGAGCACGTACAGCGCGTTGCCCGGATTCCCGAGATGCGTGGCCGAAGCCACGAGCCCGACGAGCGTGACCAGGACGGGGATGGCCAGAAACTGGTTCAAACGCCGCCGGTATGCATCGACTGGCTTGCCAGCGAGCAAGGCCAACCCCACGATTACGCACGCGATAGCGCCCGACGGCGCTAACGTCGTGAACAGCACGAGCGTGACCTCGCCCAGCGCGTTTTCGAAACCGATGCCCATGAAGTGCTTTCCTTTCCGGAAACACATGGTACCCCAGTATTCCAAACAGGCAAATGGAGCAAGAAACGCGTTCTTGCTCCATCCGGGGAAAGGGAGCCGGCGCGGGCGGAGAAACCGCGCCGGCGGTAAGGGAAATTAGAAGAACAGGCCCACGGAAATCTGCAGGGCGTAGAACACGAGACGACCGGCCAGCACACCGACGCACGCCGCAATGGCGGCGACGGCAGGCCACGCGACGCCTTCGCCGCGCACCGACATGAACACCGCTACGAACGCGAGAACCAGGCCGACGATGGCGACGACCAGGCACGTCATGGCGCCAGACAGAAGCTCGGCGCCCGTCACGAGCGCATTGGAAAGCGCGCCCATGCCCGAAGCCATCATGCCGAGGCCGGCGACCGCGAGCACGCAGCCAACGGCGGCAACTGCAATCGCCGCGGTTTTGAAGCTGGTCTTCGCGGCATCGCCGAGCGCGCCGGCGAGCGCGAGCGCGAGCAATCCGAGCGCCACGCCGCCGAGCAACGCGTATCCGAGCACCTGCACGACCGGCCACGGCGTGTTCCACGAAGGAATGGTGGAAATGCCGTAAGCGGCGCCCATCGTGATCGCGAAGATCACGGCGAGCACGGCGAGCGCCACGCCGAAGCCCTTGCGGGCGCCGGCGCCGACCTTCCCGGCGAGGCCCAAGATCACGTACACGACCATCACGACGGCGAAGACCACGCCGGCGCAGATCTCGTTGCTCATGGGAGAACGCCCGATTCCCGCGAACACGCCGAACGCGGCACCGGCGTTGGCCAGGTGAAAGAACGCGGCGATGAAGCCGACAATCACGACGATGGCGGGAATCACGGCCATCTTGTCTACGCGCGCGAGCTGCTCGTCGGTCAGCTTCGCGGTGAAAAACGCACAGGCCAGGGTAATGAAAGCGCCGGCGCCGATAGAAGCGAGCGTGGTGAACAGCGCCAAGGGCATCTCAGCGAAAGCGGCCTCCATGCTACATCACCTCCATGGTGTTCGCCACGATGCCCGCTTCGGTTCCAGCAGGCTTGGCATCGGGATTGGTCAGGACATACAGGTTCGGCTTGGTGTAAGACGGCTCGGGAAGCGGCGCGATATCGGCACGCTGACCGAGGGCCGCCATCTCTTCAACCGTGCCGAACTCGAGGGCGCGCAGGGGGCAGGCGCCCACGCAGATGGGCTTCAAACCGGCCGCCACGCGGTCTTTGCAGCCGTCGCACTTCACCGAGTGGCCCACCGTGCGGTCGACCTTCGGCGCGTTGTAGGGGCAGGCCATATGGCAGTAGCCGCAGCCGATGCACTTGCCCTCGTCGACCGAGACGAGCCCGGTATCGGCGTCTTTGTGCATGGCGCCCGTCGGGCACACATGCACGCACGCCGGGTCATCGCAGTGGTTGCACGACATCGACACGTGGTACACGAACGCAGTGGTGGTACAGGTGCCGTCGGCGTTCTGCGACCAGTCGCCGCCTTCGTAGTCGTACACCTTGCGGTACGCGACCGTGGCATCGAGGTTCTTGTAGTCTTTACATGCCAGCTCGCAGGTCTTGCAACCCGTGCACCGCGAGCTGTCGAACGCGAATGCGTATTGAGTCATCGCTTATCTCCCCCCTTAAGCTTTCGCGACCTGCGCGATGATCGAGTGCGCAGGTCCGTTGCCCTTGGCCAGCGGCGTCGGACGGTAGGTCGTCAGCGTGTTCACACAGCCGCCCTTGTCGATGCGGTCGCCGTCCATGTTGGCGTCGTGCCACGCACCCTGGGGCACGCCGATCGTGCCCGGGATGATGCGGTTGGTCACGCGCGCTTCGATGCGGATCTCGCCGGCCGGGCTCTTCACCGACACGGTATCGCCGCTCTTCACGCCGCGCGGCTCGGCATCGGCGGGGTTGATCCACACCTGCTGGCGCGCCGCCTGGTTCAACTCCTCGATGAAGCCGAACGAGCTGTGCGTGCGCGACTTGTAGTGAAAGCCCGAACAGTACAGCGGGTATTCTTCGGTCACCTCGCCATAGCCCTGGAAGCCGGGGTGGAAATCGGGAATCGGGTGGATGCGATCCTCGTTTTCGAAGGTCCACTCGTCGTTGAGCTGCGCGAGCGTTTCCGAGTAGATCTCGATCTTGCCCGACGGCGTGCCGAGCGGGTTGGCGATTGGGTCGCGGCGGAAGTCTTCCAGGCCAATCGAAGGCGCCACCTGGGTCTTATACACGCCCTTTTCCAGGATTTCCTTCCAGGTGGGCATCTCGGGCGCATCTTGACGCCCGGCTTCGTAGAGCGACTTGGCCCACTCTTCCTGGGTCATGCCGAGCGTGACTTTATCGCGAATGCCGAGCTTTTCGGCTATGTCCGCGCATACGTCGTAGCTCGGACGGCATTCTCCGGGAGGCTCCTGCGCCGGGCCGCCCACGACGACGCCCGTGTAGTATTCGGAGTATCCCTGGGTCTGCATGTTGATCTGCTCGGAGCGCATGGCGTCGGGCAGCAGTATGTCGGCGTACTTGGCCGAGTCGGTCATGACCGTGTCCCACACCAGAATGAACTCGCATTTGCTCTCGTCGGAGAGGATTTCGTGTGCGTAGTTGATATCGCCGTGCTGGTTGGTCAGGCAATTGCCGGCATAGTTCCAAAGGAACTTGATGTCGCTGCCGAGCTTCTCGGCGCCGGTGATGCCGGCGTTCTTGGCCGTCATCTCGTGGCCGTGATCGATGGCGTTGATGAACTGATACACGGGAAGCGTCGTCTCGATGGGGTTCGGCTCGCTGCCCGCGATGCTGCCGACCAGGTACGTGGGCGGCTCGGCCTCGCGCTGGCCGGTGTTGGTGCCGGGAAGGCCGATCTGGCCGAGCGCGATGGGCACCATGCAGATCGCGCGGGTGGTTTCCTCGCCGTTGGTGTGGCGCTGCGGGCCCCAGCCCTGCACCACAAACGGCGCCTTGGCGTTCTCGAGGTCGGCCGCCAGCTCGCGGATGCGCGCGGCCGGGATCTGCGTGATCTCGGCGGCCCATTCCGGCGTCTTCTCCACCATGTCGTAACCTTCGCCCATGATGTAGTCCTTGTACGACAGGTGCTTGCCGCGCGCCGACTCGGGCATCGTGGCTTCGTCCCAACCCTCGGTGTAACGCGCCAGGAAATCCTCGTCGGTCTTCTTATCGACGATGAACTCGTGTACGAGCGCCGCGCAGAGCGCCGCGTCGGTGCCGGTGCGGATAGGCAGCCATTCGTCGGAATGGCCCGAAGACGTCTCGTTCAGGCGGTAGTCGATGTTCACAATCTTGCCGCCGCGCCCCTTCACGGCCTCGCGCACGCGGGCGAAGTCCCACACGGCGTTCGCGCCGCCCATGCGGGTGTCGGCCGGGCTGTTTCCGAACATCACGACGAGGTCGGAATGCGCTTCGGCTTCGCTGAACGAGCTCGCGTTCACGTTGTCGTATGGGCTGAACACGCTGCCCTTTTCCTCATCGAAACCATACATGTACGGCATGACGACCTGCAGCATGTGCGTCGAGTAGTCGGCACCTTGGTTCAAATACCCGCCGAGCAGGGCGAGCAGACGGTTGCCCGACTTGCCCAGCGACGAGTACATGCCGGTCGCGTAGTTGATGAAGACGGCCTCATTGCCGTACTTGTCGATGGTGTACTTCAGCTTCTCGGCGATCGTGGTTACAGCCTCGTCCCAGCTGATGCGCTCGAACTTGCCCTCGCCGCGCTTGCCGACGCGCTTCATCGGGTACAGCAGGCGATCCGGGTGGTTCAGCCATTTGCGCATGGAGCGGCCGCGCAAGCAGGCGCGCGCCTGGAAGTCGTCGTTGCCCGTGTTGTCGGTCTCCATGTAGAGCACCTTACCGTCGCGCACGTGCCACTGGAAGATGCAGTTGCCGCCGCAGTTCACGTTGCATTGGCTCCAGGCGATCTCGTCTGGCGTGTCGGCCAGCGCTGCCGGCACGTCGCCGAACAGCGACTCGCTCGCAGCGGCTCCCCCGCTTACCGCCGCCACGGCGCTGAGCGCGCCTGTCGCCTTGACGAACGTGCGCCGGCTCATACTCGTGTCTGTCATGTAACCCCCTCCTTTGCCTCGGGTTGACCGAGTCGCGCCCCCTGCGCATCCTTGCGGCCTTACACGATGGTGAAACAGTAGCTTTTTTCGAGCGAAAGCGGGTCACATAAAACGTGTGTATTTTGCATCTTCCCTGGTCAGTCATGCCATGCGGACGCGGTTACCTGCCTGGCCCGGAGGCCCCGCCGGCCCCGGACCGGGGAAGTTCCGCGAAACTACCCCGGTCCGGGCATGGCGAGGGGGGCGGGGCACTTGATGCGCTGAGCGCCTGACGAGTCTCAGCTTGATGATTCGGGGGACATGGTGGCTGATCCGTTTGGTTTGCAGGAGGGGTGAGCATGGCGGGCACAGGATCGCTTGTTGCGGCGTTCAGACCGAGCGTGGCTTCGCTGGGTTATGCCCTGTTCCTTGCGATCAACGCGACCGCCGTGTGGGGCGGCGTCTTCCCGTTCCTGCCGCTCGAAATTCAGTCGCAGCATACGATGTTCTGGTTCTTCCTCGTGGAGGCTTCGGTGTTCGCGGCCGTGTTCCTCGCGAGCGTCGTCGGATCGTACTTCTGCCCCGCGCGCCCGAAGCGCTTCCTCCTGCCGCTCGCGAGCTTGTCCTCCGTGCTCGGCTGGGTGTGC
>JAFUBE010000904.1 GCA_017460365.1 Eggerthellaceae bacterium | reverse complement strand
CTGGCAGTAAGTGGGGTAGTCCGCGGCAACGCCCCAAAGCAGGGCAGAAGCGGGGTTCTCTGTCAAAATATAGCAAGTATTGCCTGACACGAATCGGTTCGTGCTTCTATAATGTTCCAATCCGACAGAAAGGACCGCAGATGACCAGGGAAACCGAACTGCTTGAACGTTGGCTTGCAAATGTCGAAGAGCCCGATTTGCGCGCGGAGCTCGAAACCTTCAAAACCGATGAGAAGGCAGCGCTCGAAGCCTTCCATCAGGACTTGCAGTTCGGCACGGCGGGCCTGCGCGGCATTCTCGGCGCGGGCACGAACCGCATGAACGTCCACACGGTGGCGCGCGCCACCCAGGGTTTCGCCGATTACCTGAACGCGAATTTCGATGCGCCGAGCGTTGCCATCGGGCGCGACAGCCGCAACAAGGGCGAGGAATTCGTCCGCCGCGCCGCCGAAGTATTCGCCGCCAACGGCGTGAAAGTGTACGCCTATCCGCGCATTGAGCCGGTGCCCGCCACGTCGTGGGCGGTGCGCGACCTGCACTGCAGCGGCGGCGTGTGTGTGACGGCCAGCCACAACCCGGCGCCCTACAACGGCTACAAGGCCTACGGGCCCGACGGTTGCCAAATCGCAACCGAAGCCGCCGATGCCATCAGCGCGGCCATCGAAGGGGTCGATCCGTTCGATGGCGTGAAGCGCATCCCGTTCGACGAGGCCCTCGCTGCTGGAACCATCGAGTGGATCGGCGAAGACGTTCTCGACCGCTATATCGACGCGGTGGAAGCTTGCTCGGTCGCCACTGCCGATGATGCAGCCGCCGCCAAGCCGCTCAAGCTCGTGTACACGCCGCTCAACGGCGCCGGTCTCGAGTGCGTCACCCGCATCCTCGAGCGCGTCGGTATCAACGACGTCACCGTCGTGCCCGAGCAAGCCGAGCCGAACGGCGACTTCCCCACCTGTCCGTATCCAAACCCCGAGATCCGCGAGGCTCTGCAGAAGGGCATCGAGCTGTGCGAGCAGGTGCATCCTGACCTGCTGCTCGCGACCGACCCCGACGCCGACCGCGTGGGTACTGCGGTGAAGGACGGCGATGACTACCTGCTCATCAGCGGAAACGAGATGGGCGTGCTGCTGCTCGACTACATCGCGCGTCTCACAGGCGAGGCGGTTGGCGCCGAAGTGCTCGCGCGCAAAGTTGCTGTCACCACAATCGTGTCGTCGGTCATGGTCGACGCCATCGCAGCCGAATACGGCTTCGAGGTACGCCGCGTGCTCACCGGCTTCAAATACATCGGCGGCGTTATTGCCGAGCTCGAGGCCGCAGGCGAGCCCGAGCGCTTCATGTTCGGCTTCGAGGAAAGCTACGGTTACCTGAACGGCACGCACGTGCGCGACAAAGACGCCGTCGACGCGAGCATGCTCATCTGCCAGATGGCGCAGTAGTACCGCGAGCAGGGCAAGAACCTCGCCGACGCGCTGCGCGAGCTGTACGAAAAGCACGGTTACTTCCTGAACAAGACACTTTCGTTCTCGTACCCCGGCATCGAGGGTGGTGAGAAGATGAAGTCGCTGATGGAGGGCCTGCGCGCTAATGCGCCCGCCGATGTCGCCGGACTGGCTGTCGAAAAGGTCGTAGACTACGCGAGCGGTGTAGACGGCTTGCCTGCTGCGAATGTCGTCGAGTTCGACCTCGCCGGCGGCAACAAGCTCATCGTACGCCCGAGCGGCACCGAACCCAAAGTGAAAGCTTACCTGTTCGCCCAGCGCCCCACGCGCGACCAGGCCGAACAGCTCCTAGCCGACCTCGAGTCCGCCGCCACCGCCATCATGCAGTAACCATCCCGGCCGCCCCGCTGCCCCACTT
>JAFUBE010000903.1 GCA_017460365.1 Eggerthellaceae bacterium | reverse complement strand
GCGAAGCCCGTCGCGCCTGGCGAAAACATCGTCTTCAGACACGACGACGTGAAACCCGGACAGGTGCTCATACCAGCAGGCACGACGCTGCAAGCACATCACGTCGGCACGCTGGCGAGCTTGGGGCTGTCCCGCATCGACGTGGTGAAACGCCAGCGCGTGGCCGTGATCTCCACGGGCGACGAGATCGTGAATGTCGACGAAGCGCCCGTCGCTTCCCAAATGCGCGACGTGAACGCGCCCATGCTCGCCGCAGCGGTGCGGGCTGCGGGCGCAGAGGCGGTGCGTTTCCCCATCGTGCCGGACGAGTACGAGGCTTTGCGCTCGACGGTGGAAGACGCGCTTTCCACCTGCGACATGGTGCTGGTGTCGGGCGGATCGTCAGCCGGCCAGAAAGACAACACGGCGCGCGTGCTGTCTTCGTTCGGCGAGCTGCTGTTCCACGGCGTGGCCGTGAAACCCGGCAAGCCCACGATGTGCGCCGATGCGGGCTGCAAGCCGGCGTTCGGGCTGCCGGGCCATCCCGTGGCCGCGTACTTCATGTACCTGGAGCTGGTGCGCCCCCTGTTGGCCCCTTCGCAGGCGGCAGGCGTGGTAGCGCGCCTGGCGGCGGGCGTTCCCTCTAATCACGGCCGCGCCGAGCTCGCGCCCGTGCGCCTCGAGCCGGGCGACGGCAGGCCCGCAGCTGTCCCCGTGCGCGGCAAGTCGGGCCTTATCTCGCAGCTGAGCGGGGCCGACGGATATGTGGAAATAGGCCGCAACCAGGAAGGCCTCGCCGCCGGCGCCGAAGTGGCGGTGAAACTGTTTTGAATATGCGAGTGACACTTCGTGTCTGACGGGAAGTGTCACTCTCGGGGCTGCGGGGCGGTTCCCCGCAGGTGTGACAGATCGTGTCTGACGGGAAGTGTCACACGATAATCGGCATCCAAACTGAAAGAAGGAGACAATGGCGTTTGAATACTTGAGCAACGTTGCGCTGGAAGAAGCGGTCGAAGGCGTCGTGTCGGCGCGTGGCGCGCGCGGAATGGCTCCCTGCGTGGAAACGGTGACCGTGGGCGAAGCGCTCGGCCGCATTACGGCAGAGCCGTTGTACGCGGCCATTTCCGCCCCACACTACCATGCATGCGCCATGGACGGTATCGCCGTTGCATCGCGCGCGACGTTCGGCGCCACGGCGACCACGCCCGTCACGTTGCAGCCGGGCGACTACGTCGTCGTGGACACGGGCGATCCACTTCCGGCGGAATGCGATGCCGTGATCATGGTGGAAGACCTCGTGTACGACGACGGCCAATCGGTCGAGGACTTGGGAAGATGCCCGGTCACCGTGTTCTCGTCGGTCGCGCCATGGGGCAACGTGCGCCAAATCGGCGAAGACATCTGCGCCGGCGAGATGCTGCTCACGTCCAACGCGCGCATAGAGCCGGCCGCCATGGGAGCGATGCTCGCTGCTGGCGTTCAGGAAGTGCGTGTCATCGCGCGCCCGAAGGTCGGCATCATCCCCACGGGAGACGAGGTCGTCGCACCGAGCGCCAACCCGCAACCCGGCGACGTCATGGAGTTCAATTCCACCATATTCTCGGGCATGGTACGCAAGTGGGGCGGCGAGCCGGTCGTGTACCCCATCGTCCCCGACAAGCCGAACCTGGTGAAATCCGCGTTGCAGCAGGCAGCCGGCGAATGCGACATAGTGCTGTTGAACGCTGGCTCGTCGGCGGGCCGCGACGACTACTCGTCGCGCGCCGTCGCCGAAGTGGGAGAGCTGCTCTACCACGGCATCGCCATCAAGCCCGGCAAGCCGGCGATACTGGGATGCGCCGGCGAAGGCGGCTCCACATCGGCGATCATAGGCGTTCCCGGATACCCCGTGAGCGGCATCATCGTGGTCGAAGCGCTCGTGCGCCCCCTTCTCGAGCGGCTTCTGGGCTGCTCGGTCGCGCACGATCGGGAAATCGAGGCCACGCTCGCACGCCCCTGCACGTCATCGCTCAAGTACCGGGAATTCGTGCGCGTGCGCTTGGGCGTCGTGGGCGACAAGACCGTCGAGCTGGTGGCGTGGACCTACCCGCCGAACGTGGGCCTGTACAAGCACGACTACGTCTACACGATCGAGTCCGGCAAGCCGAGGCAAGTCCTCGACAACGCATTCGCCGTATACGAGAACGACAGCGTGACGTACCGGAAGGG
>JAFUBE010000902.1 GCA_017460365.1 Eggerthellaceae bacterium | reverse complement strand
GCTGGGCGGATATGCAACGGACGGGACCGGCCAAACTTGCGGCGGACCCGGAATGGGCAGGGTTGGCCAGACATCGTGGGAGGCTCCGTGGGCGCGCAAGCGCCGAACCCCGCGAATTGTGCCAGATCGTGTCTGACGTGAAGTGGCGCACGATGGTGATGAAGTCGCGGCTCTTCGCTCCTGAGCGCTCCCGGGGCGCTAGTACCCCGAGGTCACGACCTGCCAGCTGCCGTCCTCGGTGCGGCCGAGCCACCACTGGTAGTCGGTGTACTCGGTGTCGAGGTTCCACGCGCTCGGCTTCTTTTCGGTCAGGGGCGAGTGGAAGTCGGTCAGGAACTCGGCCACGTGCGTGTAGCCCGCGCCTTTGTCGATGCTGTTGAGCCAATCGACGTTCTCCTGCGTGTCGCACTCGTCGCCCGCGTAGCGGAGCGAATGCAGCTCGCAGCCCTCCCACGCGGCGAAGTCGCATTTCACCTGTATAGCCGCCTCGGTAAGTTCCGCGCGCGTGTAGCGTTTGGAGTCGCCGTAGTCGTAGGAGACCTCCGGCAAGACCTTGCCGGCCTTGTACTCTTCGAACGTGATGCCCTGCTCCATGATGTCCTTCGCGATGGCAACGTCGTCGAGGTAGCGGATGTGCCAGGGCTCGTAGCCGTAGCCGGTGATGTGCTCGTCGCCGTCGAGGTAGCGCAGGATGAAGCCGTGCTCTGCCAGTTTCGCGTGGATTTTCGCCCAGATTTCGGGGTAGCCCATCATGTCCTCGTTCTCGACGACGTCTTTGCCGTCGACGACGAGGTACAAATCGAGTGCGAGGCCCGTGTGGTGTTCGGAGTATCCGGGTTGCGCGACGGTCTTCTTGGCGTAGTCTGCGCCGTACTCCTTGGTGAACTCGTCCATGATGCGCTGCTGGTCGGCTACGCTGCGCCGGGCCGAGTCGAGGTCGACGTGCACGCCTTCTTTCTCGAGGTCTGCCTTCAGTTCGAGGTAGGCGTCGTAGGCCTTCTTTTCCACCTCGACGTCGTCGCCGACGGAATTCGTGAAATGCACGGTCTCGAGCGCGTCTTCCCACCCTTCGGGCAGGGGGTTGAGCTTGTTCACGAGCGCCAGGTAGTCGATGCCCTGGGACTGCGCGGTCGCGCTCGAAGCCTGCGCTGGTTGCGAACTAGCTCCCGCAGATGACGACACCGCCGAGCCCGCAGTGCCGCCGCATCCGACGAGCGCTGCCGTAAGCGCAAGCGCAGCTGCCGCCACCAACATCCCTCTGATTCTCATAGCCTCCCCCTTCGTTCAACGCTGACTCTCTCAGTGTATTCTAAAGGAACGAGCCTTCGTTACACGCCGCTTCCGCGGGAACTACCCCGCTTACCACCAGACCCGTGCGCGGTTTCTTAAGTTGCTCGTGCGACCGCCATGGGTTTACACGAACGAGCGAAAAACCTACCATCATGCTATGAGCACTCAACCCCGCGACGTTTCCCGCGAATCGGGCGGTCGCGGGGGCCGTAGCCGTTATGCCGCGAGGAACAGGGGGCGATTCACCGTGCGAGAGACGAACGCGAACGAGCGAAACCTGAGGCCGGCCCTTTTTGCGCCGACGCGCGCGGGGAAGGGGGCTGCCGTGAAGCGGGCGCTTACGGGAATCTTCGCGCTGTGCTTCTGCATGACGATGCTGGTGGCGTGCGCGGCACCGGCGAACAGCTCATCGGCAACGGCGAGCAGCGCGGCTTCCAGCACCGCAAGCGCTGCGGCATCGGCGTCGAGCAGCACGGCGGCGAGCCAGCAAGCCATCGATTACTGGAATCCCGACTCCGCGTCGATGCACTCCATCGTCGAGTTCGTTTCCGCATCGGTCGATTCAAGCTCGAGCGGATTCATCCCCGAAGAAGACAGAATCGCCGTGTTCGACATGGACGGCACGCTCTACGGCGAGCGTTTCCCCACCTACTTCAACGACTGGCTGTTCATCCAGCGTGCGCTGCACGACGACAGCTACCAAGCGCCCGACGACCTGAAGGCGTTTGCCCAAGCTTGGGAAGACAAGGTGCTCAAGGGAGTTCCCATCGAAGACTTCGACGCAAAAGAGCGCGAGCTGGGCCCTCAGCTGTACCAGGGCCTGACCCCCGACGCCTATGCTGAGGTGGTGCGCAAGTTCAAGGCCGGCCCAGTGTGGGGGTTCGAGGGCATGACGTATGCGCAGGCTTATTTCCAGCCGATGGTCTCGCTCGTGAAGTACCTCTGCGACAACGACTACAAGGTGTACATCGTAAGCGCCACCTACCGCGATGCCGTGCGCGTGATGACCGAAGGCGTGCTCGACAAATACGTTCCCGCCGACCGCGTTATCGGCACGGACCTGCTCTATGTCGCAAGCGGCGACAAAGACGCGAACAGCATGTTCTACGAGCTGAAACCCGATGACAACCTGGTCATCGACGGCAAGCTGTTCGTGAAGAACCAGAAGACGAACAAGGCCACGGTCATCCAGCGGGAGATCGGCAAAATGCCCGTGCTGGCCTTCGGCAATTCCACCGGCGACTTCTCCATGGCGACCTACACGTGCCAAAACAGCAAATACGGCGGGCGCGCCTACATGCTGCTCTGCGACGACACCCAGCGCGATTACGGCGATCCCGATAAAGCCGCCTCGTTCAAGAAGGAGTGCGAAGAGAACGGTTTTAACACCGTTTCGGAAAAAGACGAGTTCGCCACGCTCTATCCAGAGGGCGTCTCCATAAAGAAGGAATAACTAAGAGGTAGGTGCTGCAACAGGTGGAAGAACAGTACGGGGAAGGGAATCGATGGCAGACAGGGCGATGAGCGGCGGCAAGATGCGGTCTTTCGCCCGTTTTCGCGGTGCTCTGGCGCTGTGCGCGGCGTGCATAGCCGTGAACGTGCTCGGCGCCAGGATTGCCCTGGCGCTCGGGTTGCCCGTGTTCCTCGACAGCGTCGGAACCATCCTCGCAGGCATACTCGGCGGCTACGTGCCCGCCATCGTCGTCGGCTATCTGAGCAACCTGATCAACAGCCTCTTCGATAGCGCCACGGTTTACTACGGCGTCATCAGCGTTCTCATTGCCATGTTGGCTGCGTTCATCGGTAATCGCGGCTGGTTCAAAAAGCTGCCGCTCGTCTTGGCCTCCATACCCCTGTTCGCCCTCATCGGCGGTGGTCTCGGCTCGGTGCTCACCTATTTCTTGTACGGCGCGGGAATCGGCGAGGGCGTTTCGGCGCCGATTGCATGGCAGATCTACAGCAGCGGTGCGCTCGGCGAATTCGGATCGCAGCTCAGCGCCGACTTGTTGATCGACCTCATTGACAAAGCGCTGAGCGTCTTGCTCGCCGCGCTCGTGTACCACCTGCTGCCGGAGGATTTCCTGGAAAAGCTCGACTTCACGCCGTGGCAGCAGACGCCGCTATCGCAGCCAGAGCTCGACGCCGCGATGGGCACGAAGTCGCGCGGCATGTCGCTTCAGGCCAAGTTTGCCGTCGTTGCGGGGTTCATCGTGGTGTTCGTGTCGGTGATGACGACGGCGATCAGCTATATCACCTTCCATCAGTCGATGATCGAGGAAGCGAGCAGCAACGCAGTGGGCATCACCAACCTCATGGCTCAAGCAGTCGATCCCGATCGCGTGAACGAGTACCTGACCGAAGGCGAAACGGCGCCCGGCTATCGCGAGACCGAGCAGCGGCTCACCGAAATACGCGACTCGTTTCCCGACGTGGAGTACGTCTACGTGTATCAGATCAGAAACGACGGCTGTCACGTTGTGTTCGATCCCGACGCGGCTGATGAAGCAGGGTCCGATCCGGGTTCCGTCGTTCAGTTCGACCCGACGTTCGAAAAGTACTTGCCAACGCTGCTGGCAGGCGGCTCCATCGAGCCGGTCGTCTCGAACGACTCGTACGGCTGGTTGCTCACCGTGTACACGCCGCTTGCAGACTCCACTGGCGCCACGGCATGCTACCTGGCAGCCGACATCTCGATGGAACGCCTCGTGGCAGGCGAGCTTTCCTTCCTCGCGCGCGCCATCGCGCTGTTCGCTGCGTTCTTCGTACTTATCTGCTCGGTGGTGCTATGGCTGGTAAAGTACGCCATCATCTTGCCCGTGAACACCATTTCGCGAGCAGCCGGCGATTTCATGCTCGGTGACGAGAGCGTCCGCAGCGTGAGTGCCGGCAAAATCGAGGCACTCGGCATACGCACCGGCGACGAAATCGAAAACCTGTTCGAAGCCGTGAACCAGATGTCGCAAGAGGCCGTCCGCTACACGGCTGAAGCGCAGGAAAAGAGCGAGACCATCGCGCGCATGCAGGACAACCTGATCATGGTGATGGCTGACCTTGTGGAAAGCCGCGACAAGTTCACCGGCGACCATGTGAAGAACACGGCTGCTTACACGCGCGTCATCATGAACCAGATGCGCCGTGAGGGCGTCTATCCCGACCAGCTCACGAATGAATTCATCTCGAACGTGTACAAGTCCGCACCGCTGCACGACGTAGGCAAGATCGTGGTGTCAGACACCATCTTGAACAAGCCGGGGCGCTTCACCGACGAGGAATTCGCGATCATGAAGGGGCATACCATCGCTGGCCAGGAAATCCTGGAAAACGCGAAGGGCGCCGTGTCAGAGGCGAGTTATCTCGACGAGGCGCAGCGCCTGGCGGCCTACCACCACGAGAAGTGGGACGGTTCCGGCTATCCGTACGGCCTTGCGGGCGAGGAAATCCCGCTTTCGGCGCGCATCATGGCCGTGGCCGATGTGTTCGACGCGTTGGTGTCGAAGCGCAGCTACAAGGAAGGGTTCCCGATAGAGAAAGCGCTTTCCATCATCGAAGAGGGTGTGGGAACCCATTTCGATCCGCAGGTGGCCCGCGCGTTCCTGCATGCGCAGGACAAGGCACGTGCCATTGCAGAGAAGAGCAACGCGAAAAAGCTAGCCGAAGAGCAGCAGGCTGAGGCGTCTGGCAGCGCCACCGACGAGGCAGGCGCGTCGTCAGGCGACGCCTCCTGATGAAACGGTGATCATCATGAACGAAAGCAATGAGAAGGCATCTGTAGAAGCGAAGCAGGACGGCAGGGGCGTAAGCATCCGCATCATCGGTGCCGTTGCCATCGCCGTGGCTATCGTGCTCGCGTTTCTTGCGTTCGCCCTGGCGGCGCACATCGCAGATGTGAGAGACGCCGCTGAAGCGGCTCAGAGCCGCTACGTGTCGTGCGCCGACGCCGTCGACGACCTGCAAACCGCATCCGATTACCTGACAACCCAGGCGCGCATGTTCGTCGTGACCGGCGACGCGGGTTCCATGGATTCGTATTTCGAGGAGCTCAACGTTGCCGATCGCCGTGGAAACGCGGTCAGCACGTTGCGGGAAAGCTTCGCGGGCGACAAGCAGGCCGCTGCAGATTTGCAGCAGGCGCTCGAAGCGTCGAACAAGTTGGCCGAAGACGAGTTCGTGGCCATGAGGCTTGCCGCGCAATACTATGGCGTGGCCGACGTTCCCAATGCGGTTGCCAGCGCGAAGCCCGTTGCTGGCGAAGAGTCGATGACTCCCGACCAGAAGATCGAAGCCGCGCGAAACATCATGCTCGGCGACGACTACGTGCGGGCGAAGAAGGCCATTAGCGAGAGCGTCGAAGCCAGCTCGAAAGCGCTGCTCGACGAACTTCAAAACGAGCTCGACGGCAACAACAAGCTCATGCAAAGCCTGCTGTTCCAGCTGCGCATCGCCGTGGCTTTGCTCTTGTGCGTCGTCATGGTGCTCGTGCTGGTGCTGCTCATGTACGTGCTGAAACCGCTTAACAGCTACATCAAGCGCATCCAGAACAGCGAGCCGCTCGAGGCTGACGGTTCGTACGAGCTTCGCTACCTGGCGCGGGCCTACAACGCCATGTACGAGGACAACAGCGAGCGCATCAGGCAGCTGCGCGAATTCGCGGAGCG
The DNA here is from genome assembly GCA_017460365.1 of Eggerthellaceae bacterium. Classification (GTDB taxonomy): domain Bacteria; phylum Actinomycetota; class Coriobacteriia; order Coriobacteriales; family Eggerthellaceae; genus UBA9715. Next base: position 365 of record JAFUBE010000902.1, on the reverse strand, counting down.
CGACCCGCTGACCGGCATCAGCAACCGCGCCGGTTACGACAACTTCCTGGCCACGCACACCCGCAACATCGCGCTCCTGCTCATCGACATCGACAACTTCAAGGAATTTAACCGCGTCTACGGGCGCGAGACCGGCAATGCGGTCATGGTGAAGCTCGCCCGCGCGCTCGGCACCGCGTTTCGCTCGACCGACTTCCCATGCCGCATCGAGAGCGATATGTTCGCGGTCGTCATGACGAATATGGACGCCGGCCTGCGCGATGCGGTTTCGAGCAAAATCGGGCTCGTCAACTCGATCCTCGCCGACGACTCCGACGACCTGCCGCTCATCACGCTGTCGGTCGGCGTCGCGTTCAGCACCGAGG
>JAFUBE010000901.1 GCA_017460365.1 Eggerthellaceae bacterium | reverse complement strand
GCGACTACGTACTAAGGTACTCGAACAACCTGAACGCCGGTACCGCGAAGGTGAAGATCAGGGGCACCGGGAACTACAAGGAATCGAAAACGGTGAGTTTCGCCATTGGGAAGGCGTCGCTGTCGGGTGCGTCGATTGCGTCTGTCGGCGGGAAGAAGTATACGGGCCGCGCGATTGAACCGAAACCGCGGGTGACGTGGAAGGGCAAGAAGCTGACGCTCGGGCGCGACTACGTACTAAGGTACTCGAACAACGTGAACGCGGGGACGGCGACCGTGGCTGCGCACGGCGTTGGGAACTTCAGCGGGACGAAGGCGACGCATTTCACGATTCAGGCACCGCCGCCGGTCGTCGTGCCGGTCGTGAGCGACACGGTGTACATAACGAAGACGGGGGACAAGTTCCATCGGGACGGATGCTCGAGCCTGAGACGTTCGCGGATACCGATTTCGCGCGCCGACGCAATCGCGCGCGGATACGGAGCCTGCAAGAACTGCCGACCGTGACATTCGTGACACTTCCCGTCAGACACGATCTGTCATTTTTCGAGGGAGACATGCGGCACAGCATGCGCCACCCGAAAAATGACAGATCGTGTCTGACGGGAAGTGTCACGCCTTACACGATGCGGCTAATGGAATTGCGGTTGACTCCGGTGAGGCGCTCGATTTGCCTGATGGAAAGGCCTCGGTTGGCCAATCGCTTTATGCGGCTGTTGCGTTCGGCCATCGGGAGCGAGCGTAGGTTCATGAAGCCCTGTTCGCCGAGCTCGTCGATGGCTATCGCAAGCGCGCGCTTTGCCATGGCCGCCCCCTTGCCGTCGTCGTATTCGCGCAGGCTGAAACGCGAATACCGGCGGTGAAAAACCTCGAACGCCGCTACCGTTCCAAACCCCCGCATGAGCGGAGCAGTGGTCGTTATTTTCGACACGTGAACGTACTCTTGATAGCTGCTCCAACGGTAACGGTCGGTTGGGGCCAGCACCGCCTTCTCGGGATTCTGGTGAATGTATCGCACCGCATTCAGCAGGTACGATTCCGAATCGATCGGCTCGCTGCCAAAGCGACTTTGGAATACATGCCCCTGCCGCCCGTGTTCGCTGTTGAAATACCTGGCATACTGGCTGAGAAGAAGCTTCATGAAATCCGAAATCGCATCGATCGACCCATGCATCAACAGATGAAAATGATTGTCCATGAGGCACCAAGCGTATAGCTCGAGTTCGGATTCAGCGAGCGTTTCCCTCATCACCTTGCAGAAAACATTCCGGTCTTTGTCCGTCTCGTAGACTATCTGCTTCCCGACCCCACGAGAATAGACATGGTAAATCTCCGCCTCGCTGCGTCTACGCGACGATCTCTCTTCCATGCCACCTCCTCTCGCCAGTGCCGTGAGTGTACTCTAGTTCCGCTGTTTTTCCTGGTGGAATGGCGAATTTCCCATGCGTCAAAAGTCGTATGAGCGTGATTTTTTCCAACGGGAATCCAACGGCTGGCAGCTGGTCAGGGAGGTGTGACAGATCGTGTCTGACGATAAGTGTCACGCTTGTTTTGTGGGTTGTGAAGAGATTTTGAGGGCGAGGGCGTAGGCTTCGTTGCGGGAGAGGTTGAACTCGGCGGCGAGGGTGCGGGCGATGGCTTTGGGGCGTTCGCCTTGGGCG
>JAFUBE010000900.1 GCA_017460365.1 Eggerthellaceae bacterium | reverse complement strand
AGACACGATCTGTCATTTTTCGAGGAAGACATGCGGAACAGCAAGCGCCACCCGAAAAATGACAGATCGTGTCTGACGGGAAGTGTCACACTGTGGCGATGAAGACGCGTTTCCCTAACGCGCGCATGCGTGGTCGAAGGCCTCGAAGCGTGGAACCCGAGCCTTCGTTCGAAGACCGCTGTACGCATCGCCCCACCAGGCATTTCTGCGATCCTTCGATTGCCGCTACGATGCTCGGCGTATCGCCAGTCGGCTTGCGCGAGGACTTCGAGACGCTCGGCCTGTTGTTCGAGTCCCTCTGTGTGCGCGACCTGCGCGTGCACGCTTGCACGCTCGGCGGACGGACGTTGGGCGCTCGTGGAGGCGAAGCTCGGCAACCGTTTCATAGACGATGCGGCGAAACATCGTCTACCTGCGGGATGACGGAGTGATCGTAGCCCCGCTGGGAACGCTTGCGCCGTAGCAAGCTATTCGCCGTTCAAGCGCGCCCAGGCTAAGCCCGTGCTAACATTGGACGCATATGCTTCTGCCGTGTCGGCGCAGGCCGCTTCAAGGCAACGGCGCGACAAGCACCAGGAGGGGAGAGACCAACATGGAAGCTATTCGTAAAGGAAAGATGTCAAGGATCGCACTAAGCCTGCTTGTAGCCATCACCATGGTGTTGGGGCTTATGCCCGGCGCAGGTGTCGGAAAGGCCCTAGCGGATGATGCCAGAGCCAGTCGCTTTGCGGCCGCGGAGATACAAGCCGCCGACGAGATCTACCCCCTCTGGGTTGGCGAGACGCAGGTCACGAGCACGAACTTGAAAGGTCAGGGCTGGAGCTTCGCGCCGGCTGCGAACGGCAACCCCGCCACGTTAACCCTGAGCGGCTACAGCTACACGGGCCCGGGCCATGTGGAAACGCTGCAGGACTACGACGGCGAATGGGACTACTATCGCCACGCCCCGATCTTTTGGAACGCTGACAACGCTTTGGTGGTCGAGCTTGCGGGTGAGAACAGCATCGTCGTCACCGCCGATCCTGCGGACGGTAGCGCTTCAGAGGGCAGCGACGGCGAAGAAGATGAAGGCACAACCCATCGATACTGCGGCATCTTCTGCGCGGGAAGCCTGACGGTTAAAGGGGCGGGCGGCCTTGCCGCAAATGCTGGCGCCATGGAAGATGGGGACGCCGGCATCTACGCGAAGGGTGACGTGAGCGTCGATGGCGGATCGGTATCGGCGACAGGCTACGATTACGGCATCTATTCGTACGAGGGCACGATTGCCATCGGCGCAAATGCCGGAACGATTGCTGCCGAAACCTCGGGAGGCGCGCACTCACTTCACGGGATAAGCGCCGAAGATGGTGACGTGAGAATCGACGGAGGCACTCTCACCGCGAAGGGATATCGCGGCATCTCCGCGGGAGGTGACATCGTCATCAACGGCGGCGAGGTTTCCGCCCAATGCTCCGTTCCCGCCTCCTACACAACAAGCATCAGGGCCCCCTGCGCCATTGCCTGCGATTACGGCACCCTAACCGTCAACGGCGGCACTCTCACCGCGAAGGGCCACCAATACGGGATCTATGTTGTGCGTTATCCCTCATCGGGCCAGACGGGATTGGTGCCCGGCATCGTCATCAACGGCGGCAGCGTCGTAGTGGGAAGCAGGGAAAGCGAAAGCAGCGCCATCGGCATCAACGGCTGCATCATGACCGTAAAGGGAGGCTCCGTCCAAGCAACTGGAAGCGGCGAGAAGGCATACGGCGTGAGCGCCATCAATTCCAGGGGCGAATCCGGCAACGGCTCGCTCGTGATCGAAAAGGGGATTGCGTCGTTCATCGCCCAGGGCCCGGCCGGCGCCATCAATGCGGACACCAGCGTGAAGAACGCCGTTGTCGGCTTCGGCTATTCAGACGTTGCCGGCACCGAGGGCAAGACGTCCATCGCGGCCAACGCGAATGACAAGGACTTGAGCGGCTACAAGCGGGTCCTCTTCCCAGCCACCGCGGCTTCTACCACGATATCGCCTGCGGGGAAGAACCTTCCCTACACCGGCAAGCCCCAACAGCTGGTGACGGCGGGCGCAGCCAGCGGCGGCGCCATGCAGTACTCGCTCGACGGGAAGACGTACGCCGCCGAGCTGCCCACCGCGACGGAACCGGGCGAGTACACGATCTACTACAAGGTGGCCGGCGATGCGAGCCATGTCGACTCCCAGGTGCAGACGGTGATCTCCACCATTGCTGAGAAGGCCTATCCCGCGCCGACCATGTCCAACAGCAAGGGCTCCGCTTTCGCCTCTCAAACGGACGAGATCACCTACACCGTGAACCAGGAAGTGCCCAGCTGGGCGACGTCCGTGCGCACGTGGGTCGACCTTGAGAGCGTCCTGCAATACGCGGTGGGCGCCAGCGACGTCGCCGTGACGTGCGGCGGCGCAGCGCTAAGCTCAGACAAGATAACCATCGACGGCCAGAAGCTCACCGTGGTGATAGACGATGCCACGGCCCTGCGCGGCAAGACCGTGCAGATTTCCTACAAGGCCAAGCTGCGTTCGGGCGCGAAGCTCGACTCCTACCTCAATGCTGCCGAGAACATCGCGTCGGTGCCTTACCAGGCGCACACCTCTTTTGACGGCGAGCCCAAGGTGGTCTCGTCGCAGGTGGAGAACGTGAAATTCAGGGTAAGCGCCGCGAAGGGCGACTCAAACAGCGCGGCAAGTGCAGGCGGGTCGAGGTCGGGCCTTGCAAAGACCGGCGACGCCGTGCTGTACGCGGTTCCTGCAGCCACCGCCCTCGCGGCGCTTGCCGCTGCTGCGCTGGCGCTCGCGGCCCGCAGGCGCACGCGCGGCTAGGCGAAAGGACTGCGGGTCATTTGCGGTTGGCGATACGACCGAGGGCCTTGTCGATCCCGAAGATCAGGTACCCGAGCACGACGAAGGCGACAACCATCGCGCCGATGAAGAGCGCGACTCCGCCTGCGCCGGAGATGGCGGGATCGAGGAAGGTGTAGGGATACCTGGTTATCCCGGCTGTGGTGCCCCCTCCCAAATCCAGGCCGAGAGGGCCCGCGCCGATCATCACGACGACGAGGTAGACGGCCGCCAGGGACAGCCACGCGAAGGGGCCCCATGCGACCATCTTGCCCTTCTCGTCGAACAGCAGCCAGTCGAGAAGGGCCATGATCGGCACGACGTAGTGCATGGCGACCAGATGCCATACGATCTGGCCGTCCTTGAACATGGCGTCGAAGAGCATGAAATGCGCTATCAGCGCGGTTATGAGCAGCGAGATCATGGCCGTGTACTTGGCTTGCGGCGCGAAGACCTTGGCCTCATTGCCTTTGCTTGCGGCGAGCCGTATGGCAGCTATGAGGAAATATCCCCATGCGAAGATGTTGGAAACGTTGGTGAACATGTGGGGGAACCCGGTGTGATAGGTGCCGGCAAGGATGCCGGCACCGTCGAGAAGCCCGTACGTGGCGATCGCGACCAGCACGAACTTCCAAAGCGCTGACGCGGTCTTATTTCGGAGATACATCAGTTAACACTCCTTTGCCATGGGATTTTCACGATGTTCAGTTTAGAGCACATCACCCTTGTCGCAAAATGCAGTTCGACCCCATCTTCGGCAGTTTGGGGCTCGATTGTTGATGT
>JAFUBE010000899.1 GCA_017460365.1 Eggerthellaceae bacterium | reverse complement strand
GTCGGTGGGCGACTGGTAGGGGCTTTCGCCCACGATCTTCTCCATCATCGCCTTGAGCACCGGGAAAATCTCGATGTCGCGGTTGTAGTTCACAGTGGTCTCGCCGTATGCCTCCAGGTGGAACGGGTCGATCGCGTTCACGTCGGACAGGTCGAGCGTCGCCGCCTCGTAGGCGATGTTCACCGGATGGTCGAGCGGCAAATTCCAAATCGGGAAGGTCTCGAACTTGGAATATCCGGCCGCCACGCCTCGCTTGTGCTCGTGGTAGAGCTGCGATAGGCACGTGGCCATCTTGCCCGAACCCGGGCCGGGGGCCGTAACCACGACGAGCGGGCGCGATGTTTCCACGAACTCGTTTTTCCCGTATCCCTCGTCGCTCACGATGCGGTCGATGTCGTACGGATAGCCCTCGATGGGGTAGTGCAGGTAGCTGCGCACGCCCAACCCCTCGAGTCGAGCGCGGAACGTGTCGGCCGCCGGTTGGTTGCGGTACTGAGTGATGACCACGCTCGACACGAGGAACCCGATGTCTTGGAAGATGTCCATCAAGCGCAGCAGGTCTTCGTCGTAGGTGATGCCCAGATCGCCGCGCATCTTCGAATGCTCGATGTCGTTGGCGCAGATGGCCAATATGATTTCCGCGTCATCGGCGAGGCTTTGCAGCATGCGCAGCTTCGTGTCGGGTTCGAACCCGGGAAGCACACGCGATGCGTGGTAGTCGTCGAACAGCTTGCCGCCGAATTCAAGGTACAGCTTGCCGCCGGCTGCATCGATGCGCTCGCGGATGCGCGCGGTCTGAAGCTCGATGTACTTGTCGTTGTCGAATCCGGTGCGACGTTGCATGAAATCCCTCTTCCCTGACGCAAACGAACTCGATAATTATAGCGAATGAATGTGCCGAAAGCCCCGCCGAGTCATTTTCTCGCGCGCGGATGCGCGCTCAGGTATTCCTCTTGGATATGCGAGCGATTCACGTGCGTGTAAATCTGCGTGGTCGAGATGTCCGAATGTCCGAGAATTTCCTGGATGATGCGCAGGTCGGCGCCGCCGGCGAGCAGGTGGGTGGCGAATGAATGGCGCAACGTGTGGGGATGCAGGTTCTCCACGCCGATGCCGCGCCCCGCGTTGGCCACGACCTTGTGGATGGTCTGGCGCGTGAGGCGCCCGCCGCGCGCGTTCAGGAACACGGCCGATGTGGGTTTGGCGTAAGGTTTCTCGAGTACCGGGCGTCCCGCGTTCAGGTAGTTCGCGAGCGCTTCGAGCGCATAACCGGAAATCGGCGCGATGCGCTCCTTGTCGCCTTTGCCGACCACGCGCAGGAAGCCCTTGTCGAATGCGCAATCGCCCAAGTTCAGCCCCGAGCATTCGCTCACGCGTAGCCCGCACCCGTACAGCACTTCCAAAATCGCCCGGTCGCGCAGCGAGCGCGCATCGGTTCCCGAAATTTGCTCGAGCAAGGCGTTCACCTGTTCTATGGTGAGCACGTCGGGCAGCCTGTCGGGGGCTGCGGGCAGCTTCACGGTTGAGGCCGGGTTCGCGCGAGCGAAGTCCTCGCGCATGCAGAACCGATGGAAGCTCTTCACCGCTGAGAGGTGCCGTGCGCAGCTCGTCGGCGCATACCCGCGCTCGACCAGGTCGGCTTCGTACGCCACGACCGCATCGCGGTCGATCCGGTCGGCATCGGCAATGCCCGCTTCGGCGAGAAACGCCTGGTAATCGGCAAGGTCGGCCCCGTATGCCTCGACCGTTAGGGGAGAGCACCCCCGCTCGACGCGAAGGTGAGCGAGAAAGTCGTCGATTGCCCGCTGCAGTTCCATGCCCGTCATTGTAACTCTTCGTTTAGGAGCACGAGGGTGCCCCGCTTCGGGCCCGGCAGTAAGCGGGGCACCTTGGAACGTTCCATTCAATT
>JAFUBE010000898.1 GCA_017460365.1 Eggerthellaceae bacterium | reverse complement strand
TAAGTGGGGCAGTCCGCGCGAGTGCGCCGCTTCGGGCCTTATCGTGAAAGCGACAGTTCGTGTCTGGCGCGAAGTGTCACGTTGACGCAAGTATAATGGCACCATCAACTGCAAAACGAGGAGGCGATATGGGAGAGGCTACCGAAAGGGCGCGCGCTGCGAAGGCGGCTAGCGCGAAGCTGGCGCTGGCGAGCGAGGATGTGCGCAATGGGGCGCTTGAAGCAATGGCGGGCGCGCTGCGCGAGAACGCCGCCGCAATCGTGCGCGAGAACGGGCGCGACATGGAAGCGGCGCGAGCGCGCGGCACGACCGAGGCGATCCTCGATCGCCTGATGCTCGACGAGGGGCGCGTGAACGACATGGCAGACGCGCTCGTCGACCTCGTGAAGCTTCCCGATCCGCTCGGGGTCGTGCAGCTCGAGCGAACGCTGTACAACGGGCTTCGGCTCAGGCGCGTCAGCGTGCCGCTCGGGGTCGTGGCGGTCGTGTACGAAGCACGGCCCAACGTTACGGCCGATGCTGCGGGCATTGCGCTGAAGTCGGGGAACGCCGTCGTGCTGCGCGGCGGGTCGCTCGCCGAGCATTCCAACAAGGCAATCGCCGACACGCTGCATGCCGCTGCTGTTTCCGCCGGCTTGTCGCAAGGTTGCATCCAGTGCATCGAATCGACCGACCGCGCCGAAACCGACGAGCTCATGAGCTTGCACGGCACGGTAGACGTGCTCATCCCGCGTGGCGGCGCGGGGCTGATTGCGCACTGCGTCGAGCATTCGAAAGTGCCGGTCATCGAGACGGGCACGGGCAATTGCCACGTGTACGTGCACGAATCCGCCGATCTCGGGCGTGCGCACGCCATTGTGATGAACGCGAAATGCCGTCGCTACGGCGTGTGCAACGCAGCCGAGACGCTGCTCGTCGACGAAGGCGTCGCAGCCGCGTTTTTGCCGGCCATCTTGGCGAACCTGAGCGAGAAGGGTGTCAAGCTGCACGCCGATGAGAAAGCCGGTGCCATCGCCGCTGCGTCCGGGCTCAAGTACGTGCCCGCCGACGAAACCGATTGGGCGACCGAATACCTCGCTCCCGAAATCGCCGTGCGCGTCGTTGCCGGTATCGACGAGGCGATCGCGCATGTGAACCGCTACTCCACGAAGCATTCCGAGGCCATCGTGGCCGACGACGCAGCTGCCATCGCCGCCTTCGAGACGCGTGTCGACGCGGCGGTCGTCTACGCCAACGCCTCGACGGCGTTCACCGACGGCGGCCAGTTCGGCCTCGGCGCTGAAATCGGCATCTCGACCCAGAAGCTGCACGTGCGCGGCCCGTTCGCGCTCGAAGCGCTCACGTCGTACAAATACATTGTGGAAGGCGAAGGCCAGGTGCGTTCGTAATGGCGCGCATAGGCTTGATGGGAGGCACATTCGACCCCATCCACATCGGGCATTTGCGCATCGCCGAGGAAGTGCGCGAGGCGCTCGCGCTCGACGGCGTGGTCTTCATCCCGACGGGCAATCCCGTGTTCAAGCGCGATCAGCATGTGACCGATGCACACGTTCGCCTCGAAGGCGTGCGCCGTGCTATCGCCGACAACCCGCATTTCGACGTGAGCGACATCGAGGTCGCACGCGGCGGCGACACCTATACGGTCGATACGCTACGCGAGCTGCATGGGCAGTACCCGAAAGGAACCGAGTTTTACTTCATCGTAGGATCCGATACGGCCGCGACCATAGGCAAGTGGCGCGATGTGGCCGAAATCGCGAAGCTCGCGCACCTCGCGGTTGCGACCGGACGCCCTGGCACCGCCGATGCCGACGAGCTTCGCGAGGGCATCCTGTCGGCCGCTCCGTTCGATTTGCATATCGTGCCGGTGAGCTCGCTCGAGGTTTCGTCGAGCGACATCCGCGAGCGTATCGCGCAGGGGCGTTCGGTCCGCTACCTGGTGAATCGACAGCTTTCCAACCCGCACGTCGAGCAGCTGTTCGCGCGTCCAGGCGATGCGAGCGCGCTTACGAAAGGGTTCTTCAAGGCGCGCAAGGCCGAGCTCGAGGGGCGCGTGAGCCCGAAGCGCTTCAAGCACTGCCTGGGCGTGTCGCAAGCTTGCGTGCAGCTGGCCGAAACCTACGGCCTCGACGTGAAGAAGGCGCGTCTCGCAGGGCTTCTGCACGATTGGGACAAAGGCTTCGACGACGCGGGCGCGCGCAGGCGCGTGTACGAGCTCGGGATGGAAGACGAGGTCGACCCTTGGGTCGTCGAGAACATGCCGAACGTCTTGCACGGCGAAACCGCCGCCCGTGCGCTTGCGCGCGACTTTCCCGAGATCCCCGGCGACGTGTTGCGGGCGATCGACCGTCACACGACCGCCGCCGAAACCATGGGGCCGCTCGACATGGTGCTGTATGTCGCCGACGCCATCGAGCCTGGTCGCAAGTTCGGCCGCATCGACGAACTGCGTGCCGCCGTGGGCAAAGGCATGCTTGACGAACTGTCTTTCCAATCCTATGAATATTGGGTCTTTCTGCTGTTCGAACGCGGGAAACCATTGCATCCTGATACGATACGCTTCTGGAATGCCTACACGACGAACCATTCGCGCAAGAAGGAGAAGCGCAAGAAATGACGACTCAAACACAGAACAACACCGTTACCACCCCACGTGCGATGGCCATCATTGCAGCGCGTGCCGCCGACGAGAAGAAGGCGACCGACATCGTCGTGCAAAACGTCGGCGAAATCATAAGCGTGACCGAGTATTTCGTGATCGTGACGGCTGCGAACAGCCGCCAGGTTAGCGCCATCGTCGACGAGATCGAGGAACAGGAGCGCGCCCAAGCCGGTGTGAAGCCGCTCCACCGGGAGGAGACACGCGACGGTTCGTGGGAGCTGCTCGACTACGGCAGCGTGGTCGTGCATGTCTTCCAGCCTGAGACCCGCGAGTTCTACCGCCTCGAGGCGCTCTGGAACGACGCGCCGGTCATGGACCTCGCCACCGAAGCCGGCATCGAAGGCGCGGTGTATTCCGACCGCATCGCCGCCCTGCTCGACAACCGCGAATCTGCCCTCGAGGAAAGCCGCACCCCCGACGAACTCGAGGACTAGGGGTTCGGCGCTGGCGCGCCGCAGGCGGCACGAGTGCCGCCCCTACGAAGTCAATCGTGCTTGCGAGGGCTCCCGCAAGGGCGGCGCTCGTGTCGCCCCTGCGAGGCTAATCGTGATTGTGAGGGTTTCCGTAGGGCGGCGCGCCAGCGCCGAACTAAGCCCTCAGACGCCAGATCGTGTCTGACGGGAAGTGTCACACCGTGCGATTCTGCGCCGTCTGCGGGACTGCGCTTGCATAACGGTGAGCGATTCGGGTACTATTGCTACATCGACCAGACGGAGATCGGCTTGCGGAAAGGCCCTTCATGTCTGGTTTTATTGCTCGCGCGGCCTGCCATGGCCGTCGTCCATCCGCGTATGTCTCCGCTTCCGCGCACGAACGAGCGGCCCTCACGACGCGCATGCTGAAAGGGCGCGATGTAGCGCGCTTCATCGTTGCTCCAGATGGCTACGGGAAAACCTTTCTGGCGCTCGAATACGCCGAAACCATGTTCTCTTGGTCGCATACGTTTTGGATCAAGGCGGTAAGCCCCTGCTTCATTCGCGATCTCGACGATGGCGTGATCGCCTCTTCGTGCCTTGCATACGATGCGGAGGCGGCGTTGGTGGTTTTCGATGACGTCCCGTTGCTCGATCAAAACCGTGCCGAGGCTTTTTCACGCGAGATTGACTGCTTGCTCGAAGCGCGTTGCGAGGTCGTGGTCACCTGCGTTCCCACTTGCGACATGCCGGGCAGCCTTCAACGCGATCGCATACGCATCGGAGCCCGCGATTTGCTGCTCGACGACGCCGAGCTCGACCAGGTCCAGGCTGCAAACGCGCACATGCGAAAGCCAACGCAACAAGTGGGGCCTTCTGGCCGCGTTCCCGCGCTCGCATGGCCTTCGGACGACAATGCTCCGCACGCCTTTGCAAAGTCGTCGCTTGGCGAAGACTTACCCTTGGACCAGCTGCTTGCCATGGCGACCGTGCTCGTGCTTCAATCGGGGTCGTTTTCCGATGCCGCGGCATCGGGGTTGTTTGACGAAGTTGCGCTTACCGAACTGATGGACGACTACCCCCATCTCGGTTTCGATTGGGAGCTCGACCGATTCGATGCTGCGTCGCTTCAGATCGGGGCGCTCGCGTCTCCGCTCAAGGCCTGTTTGGACGACCTTACGCATCGCTGCCCGTACGAGACGCCCGACGGACTCGTGCAC
>JAFUBE010000897.1 GCA_017460365.1 Eggerthellaceae bacterium | reverse complement strand
GGTTATGGTTACAGAATACAGTCAGTAGTGTTTCCAGGTGACGGGTACGATACAGGCGATACAGTACTCGAGACGGAACACTCCTGTGAAATCCGACTAGAGTTCAACGACAATGTACTCTCGTCGATCACAGTGGGTGACGCAGTGTATCTAAACGCTGGTTTGCAAGACAACATCGCGCGCGACGACCTCGACGAGCTCGAGCCTTCCGTCTACCGGGAGGCGACGGTTAAGCGAGACGAGATCCTCGACGAGCTGAAGAAGGCGTTCGCGCAGGCGGGCATAGACGCAGCTGTCAACGAGAAGACCGGCGAAGTCGTCATGGACAACAGCGTCCTTTTCGCGACCGACTCCTACGAGCTGGGCGATGCCGGGAAGGAGTACCTGGACAGGGTGTTCGCCGCGTACGCCTCGGTCATCCTCGACGAGAAGTACTCTGCGGCCCTGAAGGAGGTCTCGTTCGAGGGCAACACGGACTCTGACGGCGAGTCGGAGTACAACATGAGGCTTTCCGAGAACAGGGCGAACGCCGTGATGTCGTACTGTTCGGGCGTTCTGGACGACGGGCAGCGGTCGGTGTTCGACGGACTCGCCGTCTGCAGGGGCTACGGCGAGTCGGACCTTGTGTACGACGAGAACGGCTACGAGAACAAAGACGCCTCAAGGCGCGTGGCGATCAAGTTCTTCCTTGAGGTGAACTAGGCGTGCTTGGTCACGTTTCGTCTTTGTGCGATATGAGCATGGATAGCCTATTCATAACTGCTAAAAACGTCGATTAGTGTAATAAATGCGTCCGGCCGATTGGTTGCGTCCTTGCGCTAAGTGTTTCAATTAGCTAAACTCAACTTAGGCAAAGTTGAGTTTAGCTATTTTCAGGGAGGCGATATGTTTGTAGGTCGAAAGCGGGAGCTGTCCTTTCTGAAAGAACGTTATCAAACCGGCAAGTTCGAATTCGTTGGTGTCTACGGGCGGCGGCGCGTTGGGAAAACGGCTCTTCTGACGGAGTTCACGCGACCCCTGAAGACGGGCTGGTGCGCAGCGGTCGAAGACGACGCTGCGTTGAACCTGCGAATCCTCAGTCAGGCAGTGCATATGCTGCTGCATCCGGACTTCGACCCAGACCTCGCGCCCGTGTATCCGGACTTCCAGCGCGCTGTGGAAGCGGCCTTCGACGCGGCGCGCGACGACCGCGCCGTGCTGGTGATCGACGAGTTCCCCTACCTTGCCAAGTCCTATCCTGCGTTTCCTTCGGTGTTGCAGGCGTCTATCGACGCCCACAAGGACACGTCGAAGCTTTTCCTTGTGCTTTGCGGATCATCGCTGTCGTTCATGAAGGAGCAGCTGCTCGATAAGAAGAGCCCCTTGTACGGCAGGCGAACTGCGCAGCTGGAACTGAAGCCGTTCGACTACTTCGAGTCGCGGGCGTTCTTCCCCGATGCCGATCCGGTGACTGCTGCCAACATATACGGGATGGTGGGCGGTGTTCCTCTCTACTTGCTTCAGTTTGATGCTTCGCGCAGCTTGGAGCAGAACGTCGAGTGTCTCTTTCTTAACCCGGGATCGATCCTCTACGAGGAGCCCCTGAATCTTCTGAAACAGGAGGTGAGCAAGGCATCTCCCTATAACGCGGTCATATCCGCTATCGCGGGCGGGGCGTCGCAACACAACGAGATTGCCAGCAAGGCGGGCTTGGAGTCGGGGGCCCTCGACTACTACCTGAAGGAACTTATGCGTCTTGGCTTGCTGACGAAGGACGAGCCCATGACAGGCAACGGGGGCCGTAAAGCGCTGTGGCGGCTTCCCGACCACCTGTTCAGGTTCTGGTACCACTTCGTGCGTCCTCGCCAGCCGCTTGCGGAGCGCGGGCTTGGCGCCAAGGCCGCACCAGGCATCGCTGGCGCACTTTCGGAATACATGGGACTCGTGTTCGAGGGCATCTGCCGAGACTGGATATGGCGTCAGGTTGCTGCGGAAGCGCTTGAGTTTGATGTGACAGATGTAGGTCGTTGGTGGGGAAACGACCCCGTGGCCCACGAGGAGGCGGAGATCGATATCGTGGCTGTGGATGGCTCTACCACGGTCATGGTGGGCGAGTGCAAATGGAAGAACGAGCCGACCGGTGCCGATCAGTTGGAGAAGTTGGATGGCCGTGCCCGGCTTGTTGGGGCTGAATCCGCGACTGCGCGATGGCTTTTTTCTCGTGCGGGGTTCACGCAGGGTTGCCAAGAGCTCGCAAGCGGCATGAGTGGTGCAAGACTCGTCACTTTCGACGAAATGGCGCTGGATGCTTGAGGGCCAAAGATGGTTGCATACCGAATCTAGTCTAGGGAACGAATGACAAGCTGCAAAATGGACTGAGTAAATGAGTGTGTAGGCTCCGACGGCTGCTTAAAAGCATGGTTGAAGAGCGCGCTTCTCAATTACACGAATATATGTACTATAATGCAAGATGACATGCCCTTGACTGTCTAGGAGAACCTGGTATGATTGACAATCGAAGTACCGGGGGCACCTCTCACGGAAGTGGCCAATCCCCGATCTTATTCATCGCCTAGGAGAACACGGCGCTCACACAGCTGCTCGTGCATGAGTCGGTGCACGCGACTACTATTGATAGTAATATACAACTTATGAAAAAGGCCGCCAGCGTCACGAGGGCGTCCTTGCAGCCCGCCATTTCGTCGCCCTCGTTGTCGGGCGCCTGGATGGCGTGGCCTTCGGTAAAGAAGCCCTTCGGGGTCCGATGCTCTTTGCAGTAGCTTTGCCATGCGTAGAACTTGCGGTAGGGAAACGGCTCGAGCACGTCCTGGGGGGACCTGTCGACGAAGGCGGCGTAGGCGCGCAGCCGGCGTTTCGCAAGCTCTTGCGGCGGGTCGGACAGCCAGGCCGCCTCCTTCCACTGCTCCAGCTGCTCCTTGGTGCAGTAGTCGACGGCGAAGAACTGGCGCACGTCGAGCAAGGAGTCGAACGGCTCGAGCGCGCCCTTCAGCTCCTTCCCCTTCTTGCGCTCTTTGCGCTTGTCCCCTTTCCAGCGGAGGTCCCACGCCCTTTCCAGGCACAGCTTCGTCATCCCGTAGAGGGTGTAGTAGGCGTACACGTCCTCTTCGAGATGCTCGTTTTCGTACTGCTCCGACGTCATCCCGTAGGACTCGAAGTCGCGCGCCAAGGTGCTTTTAAGGTGTTCGTCGATTCCGCAGCCCATTGACGGCCTTTCTTTTTGCTGGCCCGCGCCCGAAGCGCGCTGGTTGCACGATGCTGGCGAGTGGCGCTCATTCGCAAGGCTAGTGGG
>JAFUBE010000896.1 GCA_017460365.1 Eggerthellaceae bacterium | reverse complement strand
GGCCTGTGAAGATAATGGCATGGTCGTTATTAGTAGAAAGGAAGATCGTTATGCAAAGCTTTGTCGCCACATCAACTGCTGCTTCTGCTGCTGAGGCGGGCAAGGAAGTCGCTGCGAAGGTAGCGGCGGGAATCGACGGGGCGAAGGTTGCCATGGCCTATGGCAGCTGCGATTACGACTCCGAAGAGCTTCTCGGGGCCATTGCCGCCGAGTTGCCCGGCGTTCCGGTTCTCGGCAACACGTCGTTCACCGGCATCATCACGCCCGAGGGCTTCATCGGCGGCGACACGCCGTTCGTCGGCATCCTCGCGCTCGGCGGCGACGATGTGGTCGTCGGCACGGCAGGCGCTCCGGCGGGAAGCGATCATTGCGCACGTTGCATCGGCAAGAACCTGGCGAAGGCCGCCATGGAAGCTGCCGGCAAGGATTGCCCGCCCAACTACTGGTACATGGCGGCGTCGCCGGCTGAGGAAGAGTATTACATCAAGGGCGTCACCGACGTCATCGGGCGCGTGCCCTTCTTCGGCGGCTCGGCGGCCGACAACGAAATCGCCGGCAAGTGGTGGCTGTACAACGGTACCGAGGCGTTCCAAGACGGCTGCGTCGTGGCGTTCTTCTACACCGACACTCCGTTCGTGAACAAGTTCACCGGCGCGTATGCCGAAACTGACAAGTTCGGCGTGGTCACGAAGATGGACGGCGACCGCAACATTGTCGAGATCTGCGGCAAGCCCGCTCTCGACGTGTATGCCGATTGGCGCGGCATGAGCACCGACCAGCTCATGGGCGGCGACCTGCTCGTCGAGTCGATCGTGGCGCCGCTCGGCGTGAAGGACCGCCTGGGCGACCTCGTGGCCATCCGCCACCCCATGAACGGCAACGACGACCACTCCATCGCCGTGGGCGCGAAGGTGGCCGAGAAGACGGCCGTCATCTGCATGGAAGGCGACGTCGATTGCCTCGTGGGCTCGGTTGCGAAGACCGCCGGCGAGCTGAAGGAGAAGGCGGAAAAGGACGGCTTCGGCAAGCCGGCAGCATACTTCTTCGTGCACTGCGGCGGGCGCCGTGCCGCCATCGCCGACCGCATCGACGAAGTGGCCGACGCGTTCATTGCCGAAGCCGACGGCGTGCCGTTCCTGGCCGAGTTCACGTTTGGCGAGTACGGCTTCGAGCAGGATGGCTGCAATTCCATCGGCGGCCTGATGCTGTCGTTCACCGCCCTGGGCTAGTCCGCTGGGCGAACGGTTCGCCCGTTCTGATTTTCGAGCACTATTCTTGAATGTAGTTAGTTGGCTAGGGAGTTCTAGGAGGTTTGCATGAAGGAAGTTCAACTTTTCATCAACGGCGAGTTCCTTGACAACGGGGATCGCGAGATGCGGGACAACATCAACCCCGCCACCGAAGAGGTCGTCTCGCGCTTCCCGATGGCCACCGAAGAGGACGTTGCCGCCGCAGTCGACGCCGCGTTCGAAGCGCAGAAGTCGTGGGAGAAGGTGCCTGCCATCGAGCGCGCCGGCTACCTGATGGAGCTCGTCGAGCTCGTGAAGGCCAACGCCGATGTTCTCGCGCGCGCGACGAGCGAGGAAATGGGCAAGCCCATTGCGCAGTCGACCGACGAAGCCGGTTGGCTCGCCGCCTACATCCAGTATTTCGCGGCGATGGCGCGCCACATCAAGGGCGAGATCATCACGTCTGACCGCCCGAACGAGAATATCCTGCTGTACAAGATGCCTATCGGCGTGGCCGGCCAGATCATGCCGTGGAACTTCCTGCTGGTCCTCATCGGCCGCAAGGTGGCACCGGCTCTGATTGCCGGCTGCACGGTCGTGTTGAAGGCGTCGAGCGATTGCCCCGACGGTGCGTACGAATTCGCGAAACTCGTAGCGCAGTCGAGCCTGCCGAAAGGCGTCATCAACGTGATCACCGGCTCGGGCGCGGTTGCCGGTGCGTCGTTGGCTGGCAATCCGAAGCTCGGCATCGTCACCATCACCGGCTCGACGGCCGTGGGCAAGAAGATCATGAAGGCCGCTGCCGACAACGTGACCAAGGTGTCGCTCGAGCTCGGCGGTAAGGCGCCGGTCATCGTGATGAACGACTGCAAGCTCGATGAGACGGTCGAGCACGTCGTGAATTCCCGCGTGTACAACTCCGGCCAGGTCTGCAATGCAGCCGAGCGCGTGTACGTGCAGAAGGGCATCGCCGACGAGTTCATCGCCAAGGTCGTCGAGCGCATGAAGGCGGTCACGTATGGCCCGGCCCTCGGCGGCACGTTCGACATGGGCCCCATGGTGAACAAGAAGCAGCAGGAACACGTGGCCGAGCTCGTGCAGTCGGCCATCGACGAGGGCGCGAAGATCGAATGCGGCGGCAACGCCGTTTCCGTGGACGGTAAGGGCTATTTCTTCGAGCCGACGGTCATCACCGGCGTGAAGCACGAAAGCCGCGTCATGGTTGAGGAAATCTTCGGCCCAGTGCTGCCCATCACCACGTTCGACACGCTTGACGAGGCGATCGAGATGGCCAACGACTGCGAGTTCGGCCTGACCAGCTCCATCTACACGACCGACTACGACACCGTCATGCGCGCCATGAACGAGATCAAGTTCGGCGAGACCGACGTGAACCGCGAGCACTTCGAGGCTTTCCAGGGCTTCCACCAGGGCGTGCGCGGTTCGGGCATCGGCGGCGAAGACGGCGAGCGCGGCCTGGAGGAGTACCTCGAGACGCACATCAACTACATCGACTACGACCTCACCCGCAACAAGGCGTAACGTTACGCTATCGATGCCAAGCGGAAGACGCCGCGGTGCCCCGTGCCCGCGGCGTTTTCTGTGATTCCCCGCCCCGCTCGTCGCCAGACCCGAAACGGGACAATTCCGGGACTACCCCACTTCGGGTCTGGCAGTAAGTGGGGTAGTCCCGCGCAGCTGTGCC
>JAFUBE010000895.1 GCA_017460365.1 Eggerthellaceae bacterium | reverse complement strand
CGTAACTTATAATTACTTCCCCTTATTTGAAGAGGAAATTCACTATAAATTTGCTACGTAGCATATATTATTAATTACGGTAACAGGTAAAATAATAGCGTTACCGTAGATTATAGAAGGGAGCGACATGCTCGTAGCGCGCGAAGCAGAACGACAACAGCTTGTATCGTCGCTTTCGGACGAGTACTCGCAATTCATAGCGGTGTATGGACGAAGGCGCGTTGGAAAAACGTTTCTCGTCCGAGAATCCTTCGGCTACGAATTCACTTTCCAGCATGCGGGCTTGGCAGCCGGGTCCCTTAGCGACCAGCTCTACGCCTTCGCCGAATCCTTGAAGGATGCCGGGCTCAAGAGCTTCGACCAACCTTCTAGCTGGCTCGAGGCGTTCGCCCTCCTCAAAGACCTTGTCCGGCAGGCTCCCGGAAACAAGAAGGTCATCTTCATCGACGAGCTGTCGTGGATGGACACGCCGAAAAGCGGCCTGGTCACCGCGCTGGAAAACTTCTGGAACGGGTGGGCGTCGGGCCGCAAGGACATAGTTCTTGTCGTATGCGCCTCCGCCACTTCCTGGATGCTTAACAAGATCGTCCACAACAAGGGCGGGCTGTACAACAGGCTTACCAAGCAAATTCACCTGCAGCCGTTCACTCTGGGCGAATGTGAACAGATGCTTGCCGCAAAAGGCATCGAAATGAACATGCATCAGGTTCTTGAATGCTACATGATAATGGGCGGCGTTCCCTTCTACTGGGACTTCCTCAAACGTGGCAAAAGCCTCGCGCAAAACATCGATGCGATCTTCTTCGCGCAGGATGCGCCGCTGAAACGGGAGTTCGACCATCTCTATGCATCGCTTTTCAAGAACCCCGAAGACTACCTTGCCATCGTGTCCTCTTTGGCAAAGCGAAAGGCAGGCATGACGCGGGAAGAGATACTCGCTGCCACTTCCCTGACAGAGTCGGGCGCCCTTTCCAGAAAGCTCGAGGAACTCGAAAGTTGCGGGTTCCTAAGGGAATACCGGAAATTCGGCAACAAGCAGCGCGGCTCCCTCTACCAGCTTGTGGACAATTACACGTTGTTCTACTACAAATTCCTAGAAAACGGCCCAAGGGACGAATGCTTCTGGGAGAATTCGGCAGATTCGAGCACGCGAAACGCCTGGTGCGGCCTTGCGTTCGAAAGGGTGTGCCTCGAGCACGTGCCCCAGATCAAGCGCGCCCTTGGCATCAGCGGCGTTCTTGCATCCGTCAGCTCCTGGTCGTGCAAAGAAGACCCCGACAACGGGATAAACGGGAGCCAGATAGACCTGCTCATTGACCGCAAGGACCAGGTGATCAACCTCTGCGAGATGAAATTCGCAACCGACGACTTCGCCATCACCAAAGCCGTCGAGGAATCGCTGCGCCACAAGGTTTCCGATTTCAAGGCGCTTGCGAAGACCCGAAGCGCTGTTCACGTCACTCTGATAACGACCTACGGGCTCAAGGAGAACAGGTACTCCGGCATCGCCCAGTCCGTCGTGACCGCAGACGACCTGTTTGCACCCGCAAGCTAGCCTGGAAGAACCCGAAGGTCACCGTCTGCCCCATCTATCTTGCAAGCGAAATATCCTCATACGAGAATAGATATGACTTCCTCCTTTATTTCTTACGCAGCTTGCTTCAAATATCGTAAATATACTATATTACTAGAATGTGGGAAATCGACTATACGTACATAGAAGAGTGGATTGACACGCAGGAGCCGCAAGAGCAGTACTGCCTTTTCGCAGCCGCCGAAATCCTTGCGCAACAAGGCCCCGTGCTTGACAGGCCACTCGTAGATTCGATTCACGGATCGGCGCATGCGAACATGAAGGAGCTGCGCCCTGCGTCTCCGGGAACAAGCGAGATTCGGGTGCTCTTCGCATTTGACCCAAACCGCATGGCCATTATGCTCCTGGGAGGAGATAAGAGCGGGGCGAATAACCCTAAAGCGCGAGGCAAAGACAAGTGGGCCGAATGGTACAAGTCCGCGATACCCAAAGCCGATCGCATTTACAGCGAGCACCTTGCGAGCCTTAAAAACGAGAGCAAGAGGAGCAAAGATGATTAGCGCAAGCACGCGAAAGATGATCGAAAAGTACGGTCTATCCGAAAAGAAGGTAGAAGAGAAAATCGCCCGTCTGTACGACTGGATAGAGGAATACAACCTGCAGGAGATCCGCAAGGAGCTCGACTTGACGCAGGAGCAGGTTGCCGAGCGCATCGGCGTGGGGCAAGGCCGCATCTCCGACATCGAGCGCGGCAACATTGCCTCGTTGAGCGTGGGCACGCTCGCCCGATACGCAGACGCCCTCGATTGCGACGTGCGCGTGCTGTTCTCCCCCCGCAATTCGGACCTGCCACCTGCAAGGATTGCCGTGGGGTAAGTCGCTTTGCGTCCTTTCAATTAAACACCTTTCTAGCCAATCAAAGGCGCTCATGCGGCCGACACCCGAAACCGATTGCCTTCGGCACAGCCACGTGCCATACTTGTGCCATTCAAGGCGTTCCGCGGCCGACAACGAGTGGGTTGTTTATCCAAGGCGTTCCGCGGCCGACAACGCGCGGATGGTAAGCATGGGCGGCCGGGATTCGTTTCGGACCGCGCGCTTGGCATTCGTCAAGCCATCGATGCTCTTCAACAGTAAAAGGATAATCTACCCAAGGGGGCTATAGTAACGAGCTGTGCTAACGACCGGTCTTTCTTGGTACTGAGACCCGCCCTGCCCTCTGTCTCATCGGTTGTATGCGCTAGTCGGCAGACCTCTCCGCGCTACGCTCTACTTAACCCTCTCGTCCCTGCGAAGGATCAAAATGCATGAGCCCACGCACACAACGCTAAACAGCAGCAAAACCCCCCAATCGCTCGTTAGGTGCTGCAGCGTGAACTGATACGCCTCGTCGTAGTCAGGGGGGAACATGTCCGCATCAATTTGTCGGGTTTGCTCAGGAACATTAACGTCGAAGTTCTCTAGCGTACGGTCCTCGGCAGGAACAACAACTTCCTGCCCTCCAACATCG
>JAFUBE010000894.1 GCA_017460365.1 Eggerthellaceae bacterium | reverse complement strand
CTGCCAGTACAGGTAGTCCTCCCAGGCGTTGTCGGTGAAGACCTTATTCCTCGCCATCGGGGACCTCGACCAGGTCGTGCATTTCCGTGAGGCCGCTTTCGAGCTGCGACTTCGACTCCATGAGCCAGTCGTAGTTCTCCTTGTTTCCCAGGACGTGCATGTTCTCGAGGATGTTCTCGTAGGACTCCTCGGACATCATCACGACGTTGCGGTCGCCCTTGCGGGTCACGATGAGGGTTTCGTAGTTGTCCGAAACCCTGTCGAGGTAGCTCTTCAGGTTGCCCCTCAGGTCAGAATAGTTGGTTGCCAACATGGGTTTCTCCCTTCCTTCCACGTACAGGAAATTGTACGTAATCGCACGGGCGTTTTCAAGGAGCCGGGAGCCCATGGCAAAAAGATCAGAAAGGAACGGAATGGACGTCACCTTCGAGAGATACGAGACGGCGGGCGAGACCACGCGCACCGACACGATGACCATAACCGACGCCAAGTGGACGAACGACCTGTCCAAGTTCATGCGGGACTGGTTCGGCGTGGCGAAGCCAAGGCCCACCGCGGCCGCCTACGTGGACCGCGCGATGCCCTGGCAGTCCACCGACGTCAACGGGGAGGTGCTGGAATGACCGAGCTATCGGGCCACGACGCCCACGACAGCTACGCCTACGTGCAGCTGAGGGCCGCGCAGCACGACCTCCACGAGGCCAGCATGCGCATCTTCGAGCTGGAGCAGCAGGTGGACGCCCTGGGCGAGCTTGCGTGCGACCTGTTCGAGGACATACGCGACCTGGACAACATGGCCGCGTGGTACGAGCAGCGCATGAAGGCGCTGGGATTGGAGACGTGACATGGACATAACCGAGGCCAGGGTCTTCGGCGGGCTGGAGCTGTGGTGCTCCCGCTGCAGGAGGATGAGGCCCATCGAGAGCTTCGAGATGCCGTCGCGCTGCTCGCCGCTGTGCCGGGAGTGCAGGCGCGAGCAGGAGCGGGAGAGCAGGGAGAGGAGGAAGAAATGACCTACGAGGAATGCGAGCAGCTGGTGAGCGCCTTCGAGAGCGCCACGTTGCTGAAGGAGAAGCTGGGGGACGACGAGCTGCGCCTGATGGCCGGGACGTGCGCCGACAGCATCGGCGAGTTCATCGCGTCGATGATGGCACAGGCGTGGAAGAGGACGGAGGAGTGCCGATGACCAAGGATAAGCGCCAGCTCCGCGCCGAGGCGGTGGAGCGGCTGAGAGACAGCCTGCGCAAGTACGAACGCGGTGAGTATAAATGGGGCACGGTATTCGACGTTATGGGCATCGAGGGCGAGTGCAGCACAGACCGTGTTCGCGCCCTCATCGACCTGTTGACCGACGATGACGATGACCTGGCCGCAGCCGACGTCGAAAGCGCGAAGACCATTCTGCACGGACTGGCCGACTCGCTCGGGACTGGATGCGGGACTAATGGAATCCAAACCGACTCTCCATTAGTTGACGAGTTGCCCGGTGGCGATGCGCTCGCCATTATGCGCGAATGCTCACGCAAGAAGCACGGCATGGCAACGCTTCGCTGCAAGCTTGGAATCGAGTGCGTGGCAGGCTGGCAGATGCGGTGTTTGGGTCATCTCGCCGTCATGGCGGAGCGCGACTCCGTGCGGCGGGAAGACTGCGAAGCATGGAACAAGCTGG
>JAFUBE010000893.1 GCA_017460365.1 Eggerthellaceae bacterium | reverse complement strand
CTACGAGGGCTCGGCGGAGGCAGAGGCCGACCACTTCATCGAGGCGTTCAAGCCCTACATAGGCATGGCGATCCCGTTCCTGGACCTGATTCAATTATACCTACGCGCCTACGTCGGTGGCACGAACTCGTTGTAGAACACCTGCCGATGGCAGGCCGTCGCCTTAAGGTCGCAATCTGCGACCTTATGAGGTCAGAGGCGCTTGTTCTCGATGGACTTGAGGTAGTTCTTCCGCAGGTTTCGCGGGCCACGGAAGAACAGGTCCTCGGACTTGCTCAGGCCGCCGTTCTCCAGCTTCTTGCGCGCGAGCTCCAGGGTGCAGAACATGTCGGCCGCCTGGAACAGGCAGTAGTCGGAGGGGCGCACCTTGCGGACCTCGGCCTCGAGCAGCACGTTGAACACGGTGTTGATGAGGTTGGTGATCTCCTTCTGGCCGTTGAAATCAGAATGTTCTGATTTTGGCGGATATCCGAACCCGAGGAAACTCGGCACTCAGATCGACATTACGCAGGTAGCGGCCTAAATATAAGACTGCAAAGTCCTGATTTCCTTCCCTATGATTGCGCTCGTAGGGAGGTGATGTCGTGGATGTTCAATTCTTGAGGGAGAACCATGATGCGCTTCTAGACGAGATGGGGCGCCGGGGATACTCTCCTCGCTACATAGCGCAGTTCGAATCACTGCTGCGCTTCGTCGCCGAATGCGGCGAGGCGGTGCGCTGGGAGGGTTACGAAGACGCGTACGAATCCTACTGCAAGACCATCGAATCGCCCCACTTAGCCCGCATCGCCAAGTCGGTCCTGGCCGGAATAGAGCGCTACCACCACGAGGGAGTTTTCCCGGGTGACGGGCGGAGGAGGACGTCGCCGAGCGGGGACGCCCGATCACGCCTCAAGCAACCGTTCGCTGATCTCGTGGATCGGTATCGCGAGCTCGAAGGGCGCAGGGGCGCGAAGAAGCCTTCGACGATAGCGGCCGAGGCATCGTGCGCGGCGTGCTTTCTTCTGGCGATGCAGGAACGGGGCTGCCTTGATGTCGGCCAAGCATCAGAGCCGGATGTTCTGTCGTTTTTCCTCGACTGCGAGGGGCGCATGGCAAAAAGCTACACGTACGCCAAGAGCCTGCGCACCTTCTTCAAGGTGCTGTCCGACAACCCCGAATGCGCCCGCATCCACGCCTTCCTCCCCAAACCCAGGAAGAATAAAAGCCCGTTGCGCGGGCTGTCCGACGGGGACGTCGCCGCGCTCATGAGCTTGCTGAGGAGCGATGCGGTCTCCTTGCGCGACAGGGCGATAGGGATGCTGTTCGTCAGCTACGGGCTCAGGAGGAGCGACATATCCGGGCTCAAGCTCTCCGACGTGAGCTGGCGGGCCTCGACGCTTTCCATCGTGCAGCAGAAGACGGGCGCGGCCATCGAGCTGCCGCTGCTCCCGGAGGTCGGCAACGCGCTCTACGACTACATCGCCGCCGAGCGATCCGAATGCGACAACCCCTACGTGTTCCAGGCGGCGGCGAGGCCGTACGGGAGGCTCAGCCCGGGCGGCGTCTACGGCGTGGGCGTCCGCCTGCTCGACAGGGCGGGCGTGGAGCGCGCCGAAGGCGAGCGCCGCGGGTCGCACGTGTTCCGCCACCGCGTCGCCACGGAGCTGCTCGGCAGCGGCGAGCAGCAACCGG
>JAFUBE010000892.1 GCA_017460365.1 Eggerthellaceae bacterium | reverse complement strand
CTGACGCGAAGTGTCACACCGCGCGCGGGAGGAGGGTGAAGACATGATCACTTATCTCATCTCGTGAAGGCGGCGGCACAGGGCGATTGCCACGAGTGCGGCATCGATGTCGTCGCGCGTGGTGTGAACGCCGATGCTGACGCGGCCGGTGCCGATCATGCCCAAAGCGGCGTGCAGCGGCAGCGCGCAATGCCCACCCGAGCGCACGGCGACGTCGAGGCGTCCCAAAAACCGGGCGACCTCGGCGGGCGTTACGCTGCGCACCGTGAACGACACGAGGCCTGTTTGCCCATCGGGTTGCGAATGGTCGCCCACGATGTTCACGCCATCGATCGCGCCCAAACCGCGCACGAAATAGCGGGTGAGCGCGGCGCTGTGACGCGCAACGTTTTCCATCCCCAGGCCATCCAGATAGTCGACCGCAGCCGCCCAGCCAACAGCCTGCGAGACCGGCGGCGTGCCGACCTCGTATTGCAGCGCCTGAGGGCGCAGGTAGTACGAATGCTCCCCGACGTGCGACACCGAACCGCCGCCGCCGACGAGCGGGTCCATCTCGTCGAACGCGTCGGGCGAGATCCACAGAGCACCGACTCCCATGGGACCGTACGCTTTATGCGCGGAGATCGCCAGCCAGTCGGCCCCGAGCTCGCGCACGTCGATCTTCACATGCGGGAACGATTGTGCCGCATCCACCAGCACGCGCGCGCCGGCCTCGTGCGCCGCAGCCGCCATTTCCTTCACGGGCGCCAGAATCCCGAACACGTTGCCGATCTGCGCGATGCACACGAGCTTCGGCCCGCGCGCGAGCAGCTCGCGATACACGCGCTGATCGAGGCGTCCGTCGTCGTCGAACGGCACGTATTCCACCTGCGCGCCCTTGCGTTCGGCCAGCATGAGGAACGGCAGCATGTTGGAATGGTGCGCGTCAAGCATGCACACGATGAGGTCGCCTTCGCCGATATTGCGCTCGCCCCACGCCTGCGCGACCAGGCTCGTTGCCGCCGACGTGTTCGCCACGTACACGGTTTCGCGCCGCTTGGCGCCGATGAAGTCTTCGAGGCGCTTGCGGGCATCGTTCAGCGTGAAGGTGGCCTGCGCCGACAACTCGTAGGCACCACGGTACACGTTCGCGTTTTCGTGCGCGTCGAAGTCGTACTGCGCCTGAAGCGCCACATCGACGCGCTGCGAGGTGGCCGCCGAATCGAGATACGCCAGCTTGCCCGCATGCGCACGGTCGTTGAGCAGCGGAAAGTCGCGCTTGTTGCGCCTGCCGAATTCGTCGGCCCACGCGAGCTCGGCCGCCTCGTCGGCGGGAAGGTCATCGGCGGCGCGCAGCACCTTGCGAGCGGTGTCGAGAAGCAGGATGTCGGGGTTGCTCAGCGGTTCGGGCTCCGCAGGCCCCATGAGCGAAGGTGCCTGGTTCGGCGAATGCACATCTTCGCCGGGATGGGCCTGCGACCAACGCACCAGCTCGAGCGCCTGGAGCGCCGTAATGGTGCAGCCCTTGAAGAACGGCTCGAGCGCAGGCGGCGGCGCGAGCGGCGCGGCGAGCTTTTCCTCGCCGAACACGTGGTCGCGCGTGCGCACATGCGGCACCGGTTTCACGCCGTTTTCGGACGCACGCGTGAGCGGCGAGCCGTCGAGCGCATCGAGAAACGCCCGCGAGATATAGTACGGCGGGCGGCGCAGCCATTGGATCCACGACGCCACCACGTCGGCTTCCGGGTGTTCTTTCGCGTCGGCACACAGCTCGTACAGGTGCCCGGTCGTCACCTTGTCCTGCGCGCCGTTCATGATGACGATCGAGTCGTATTCGTCGAGCACCGATTCGGCGACTGCACGCGCGGTGGCAAGCAGCCCGTACGGCAGATCGAACAATTCGAAGTTGCCCGCATCGCGCGTCATGGGAATGGCGGCCTGCGGGTCGTATTCGACCGCCTGCAAGATAACGTTTTTGCGGTGGTTCGTGGTGCGCACGGCCTCGGTGATTTCGGCCGCCCGCTCGGCGCTTCCGAACACGAACACGGCCGGCATGCGCGCGCCGAGCGCCGCTTCGAGCGCGGGGTGAAGATCGCCTGTCGGTTTGTCCCCCAGCGCCAGCACGAACCCGATGGAGCGCCCGCACGCTGCCTGCAATTCCTCGTGCGTCCTCCACGGCCGCTCCGGCGCTTCTGCAACCGGCTGATGATCTTCTCGCGTCATGCCCCATCCTTTCCAATGAGCCGGCAGACCCACCTACCAGCTCGTGATTTGCGGTTTTACCCATCATAGCGCAAAACATTTGTTCGTACCTCACGAAACATGCCGCCAAGCTAGGAAGACGCGTCTTCACGTTACAGTTCACACCCCCGTTAACCGACGCTCACCTTCAGAAGTGCACGCGCGCCCAAGCCGCCTGGCGCCTTCGGCGGGATGGTTTCCGTCGCGCGCG
>JAFUBE010000100.1 GCA_017460365.1 Eggerthellaceae bacterium | reverse complement strand
TCTCTTATGTGCTGAGCGGCGTTATGTGCCGAAACGCCTCCCGACCTTGCGAGACGCCCTGCGCTCGGCACATAACGTTAGTGTGATGTCATGGCCTAAAACACAACAGAAAGGAGATACGGTCATGGCAAGCCAAGAAGACCATGTCGCGATGTTCAGGACGTTCATCAAGGCCAACGGCAACTCGGAGAACGTCTGCAACCTCTATTGGAAGAGGGTGAGAACGTTTCTCGCGAAGCATCCAGAGGCAATGGAGCTGGACAAGGATGCCCTGAAGTCCCTCGTCGACGATTACATATCCGCCATTCCGATCACCTCCGGGATTGAGGTTACGGCGACCGCCGTCAGGTACTACTGGACGATGCGGTTCGGCGAGCGGTGGTGCAAGCGGTTCGATCCGAAGGATTACCCGACGAACGAGGCCATAGAGGAGGAATGCTCGGAATTCGCCGCGTACCTTCAATCGCTCGGCTACCTGAGCACTCAGACCGTGCATGACAGGACGAACAAGGTGAAGAGGTTCCTGTACGTAATGTTCGACAGCGGCTTCGACCGGGGAAAGGTGTGCCTTGCGAGCGTCATGGCGTATCTCGCTGAGGGCATGTCAGGGATGTCCGCGTCGACCCGGAGGGGCTTTTGCACCGAGGTCCGCTCCTACGCCAGGTTCCTTGTGTCCCGGGGCTGCGTCGAGACTGCGGGACCGATCTCGAAGATGAGGCTCACAGGGCCCGCAGTCGCGGACAAGCTTCCCGACTGCATCGCCGATTGCGACTACGCGGCGATGATCGCGTCAATAGACACGTCGTCGGCGCGCGGCAAGCGAGACCTCGCGATGCTGATGCTCATGGGCAACCTGGGGCTCAGGCGCAGCGACGTGGCCCTGCTCGATCTCGACGATGTCGACTGGGCGAGCGGCGTCTTGCACGTCAGGAATTCCAAGAGCCAGTCCGACCGCTCCATCCCCATGGACGCCGTTACGGGAGAGGCGCTGGAGGACTACGCGCTGAACGGTAGGCCGGAAGCCTACAGCCGGGCGCTCTTCCTGCCATGCGGCAAGGAAGCCAAGGGCGAGCGCATGACGTCTGGCCAGGTGGGAGGGGCGATGGAGCTCGTGTCCCAGAAGGCGGGGGTCGCGTTCCGCGGAACCCACTCGCTGCGGAGGGCGGTGGCGAGCGGGATGGTCAACGGTGGCGCACCCATCAAGTTCGTCGCCGACATCCTCGGCCACGAGTCGGTCGCGACGACGATGGTCTACCTGCGAATCGACGCCGAGCGCTTGCGCCTGGCGGCGTCACCATGGCCTGCGGGGGTGGCGTCATGAGCACGGTATCCGACCAGATCGAGGCTTACATCGCCTACAAGCAAGGGCTTGGCGTGACGATGCGCTCCGAGGCGTCTGTCATGAGGCAGCTGGGCCGGTTCGCTGCGTCAGTCGGCCATGTCGGCCCCATAGACGTTGGCCTTGCGGTGGCTTGGGCCCGCAGCGGCGAGGGCCATGCCGAGGGTTACGAGATCAAGCGCTACGAGATGGCCCGTCGCATACACGATTACAGCTGCGCGTTGGCCGGGATTCCCGCCAGCATCCCGCCAGGCCTGCTAGGCAAGGTAAGCAACCGCGTGACCCCCTACATCTACACCGACGAGGAGGTCGCTTTGCTGATGAAGGGCGCCGCCGGACTCTACTCCCAGCGCGATCTCACGAGGGCGCCCGCCTATGCAACGCTCATCGGAATCCTTAGGGCGACGGGAATGCGTCCAAGCGAGGCCATGGCGCTAGAGGACGCCGACTTCGACGCCGATGCCGGCGTTATTACGGTCAGGAACGGCAAGAACTCGCGGGAGCGTATGATTCCGCTCGACCCGTCGTCTGTCGAGGCGATTGGAGCATACAGGGAGCGGCGCGACCATCTGAGGACGGGCCGCTCCTGCACGCGGCTGCTCGTGACTGCGGGCGACCAGCCCGTGAGCATCAGCGGGTTCGAAAGCGCGTTCCAGGAGATACGGTGCGTGCTGCTCGGCCGAGGCGAGATATGGACCCGCCGTCCGCCCAGGCCGTACGACCTGAGGCACACCTTCGCCGTGAGGACGATCGTCGGCTGGCACGAGGCCGGCGAGGACGTCAACGCGCTGCTCCCCGTCCTGGCGACTTACATGGGCCACGTATCCGTCGTCGAGACCTACTGGTATCTCACCGGCACGCCAGAGCTGGTGGAGGTCGCATCGTCGGCGTTCGACTCGTTCGCGGGAGGGGGCTTGCCATGGCGGCGATGACGCTCGGCACGCTCGTCGAGGGCTTCTTTCTCGAATGGCTCGCCCGAGACAGGAAGGCGTCGCCGAACACGTTGGCGGCTTACCGGGATGCGTTCAGGCTCTTCTTCGCCTGGCTGGAATCAGAACGGGGCATCCCACCGGCTGACGCGAAGATCGATGACGTGAGCGGCGCCAACGTCAACGCGTTCCTCGTCTACCTCGAGAAGTCCAGGGGATGCGCGCCGTCGACCGTCAACTGCAGGCTCGCCGCCTTCCAATCGTTCGCGAGGTACGCCGCACGTCAGGAGCCCGACAGGCTCGGCCAGTACACTTCCATCGCCGAAGTTCCCAGACGAAAGGAGCGCAGACGCGAAGTCGATTATTTGACAGCCGAGGAGGTCGGCTGGCTTCTCGAGTGCTGCGATCCGGGTTCGTCAACCGAGCTAATGGTCGCGATGCTGTACAACACCGGCGCCAGGATTAGCGAGCTCGTCTCCATAAGGGCGGACGACGTCGTCGAGGTGCCGGGCGGCAGATACCATGTCAGGTTCTTGGGGAAGGGCCGCAAGGAGAGGACCGTGCCGCTCTGGGAGGACACATCGCGCTTGCTCGCCGCCTACATGACGGCAAACGACATCCGAGACGGGCAGCATATATTCAAGGGCCGCAACGTCGAGCATCTGTCAAGGTCAGGTGCGAGGGCGAGGATTGATGCGCTGGCGGCAGGCGCATCTGTCGAGCATCCCGAGCTGAAGGCAAAGACGATAACGCCTCATGTGTTCCGCCACTCCACCGCGATGGCAATGCTATATGCGGGGGTCGACATAGCGACTGTCGCTATCTGGCTAGGACACGAAAGCATCACTACGACTCACAAGTACGTCGTCACGAACATGGCCGCAAAGGAGGCCGCACTGGCGAAGATACGTCCAGATTGGAACATCGGGAAAGGCGGAAGATACAGAGCCTCTCCCGATATCCTCCAGTTCCTCAACTCGATATAGTCATCACACTAACGTTATGTGCCGAGCGCAGGGCGTCTCGCAAGGTCGGGAGGCGTTTCGGCACATAACGCCGCTCAGCACATAAGAGAGATTATGCACTTTAAAACATAACTTCTCCGCTTGCGATTTCTGGTTCGAGTTCATTTCGTCGCAGTAGAAAACCCGGCAGCGCTTCGCGCCCGGGACCAGGCACGAGCGTTCCATGCCAGCCCAGTCGTCGAACTCGGAGCCCCGGTCCACGAGCAGGATTCCGAAGATTTCCTCGAAGGCCCCGGGCGAGCCCAGTTCGCGCTCGATGACGTCGAGCCAGGCGACGACGGGCTCCGGGCTGGACTTGGCCGCCTTCTTCAGGTAGATCTGGAACGTGTGGGCGACCAGGTGCAGGCTCAAGATGTCCGATGCGTTCCACTCGAAGCCGCACACGGAGTCGCCCTGCACGACGCGCGCCTTGTCCTCTACCGGCAGTTCGTTGAAGTCGTCGTAGGTCCGCCCCGTGCGGTCTACGCGCTCGCGCTTCGATGCGCCAGCGTCGGGGCGGTTTCGCGGCAGCAAGCGGGCCTTGCGCGGCATGTCCACGCTGGTAAGGCCCAAGGCGTTCAATCCCTGGTACTTGTAGGCGCTGCGCACGCACACCGGCAGCACGGCGGCGTGCTCGGCCCATATTGCCTCGAAGCTCTGGCCCTGCTTGGCCAGCGGGACCACGATCGCGTTCATCGCGTCGAGCTCTTCCTGCGTGCAGCATATCCCGGACCGCGACGACGAAAGCGTCCCGCGGTACGATGCGTCCGCGTCGCCGGCGTCGTAGCTGCACTTCGGCAAACCGCACCAGCCGCGCTTTGGGCAATGCTCGGGGCACACGTATGGCCATCTCTCGGTGACTGGGCACATCCTGGGCTCGTAGTCTGGGCATGTCAGGATGCAGCGCCGCGTCCTGCAGCTCTTGCAGCTCGTCAGCTTCGTCGAGCACGTCGGGCATGCCGACCCGCTCGCCTGGCAAGTCTCCCGCTTCGCGCACCGCAGCGACGCGTTCTCCTTGGGCGAGAGCCTCTTAGCCTTGACGGTCCTGTGCGCCTTCGCCTCCCTGGTCACGGTCGACGGGCTGGCGTCTATCCTCTTGGCGATGGCGCGCGCGGAGTCGCCGTTGCGGATCCCCGCCTCGATGACCTCGCGGTTCTCCCTGCTCAGGTGCTTCCCCTTCTTCCTCGTCATGGTGCACCCCCTTTCCGCCCGGAGGGGGAAGCGCGCCATGCGATTGTAGGTCCACGGCCGGCGTCAGCCGCCGTCAAAAACGTTGGGACGGGTGGCCGGTGCCGCGTCATCGGGAGCGCGAAGCGCGACACACAAGAAGGGCGAAGCCATGCGCCTTGGCTTGATCACGTGTTCGCTTTGCTCGGGCGGGCTGAAGCCCGCGCCTCCCAACGCGAAGGGGCTCGCGCCCCTTCTTCCTGCAAGGTTAAACGCAACAATGTAGCGTTTAATAATTCAACCTACCCTATGTATTCTCAAGGGG
>JAFUBE010000891.1 GCA_017460365.1 Eggerthellaceae bacterium | reverse complement strand
GCGGTGCTCGCCGTCTTCGGCGGGGAGAAGGGTGTCCTCGACGCCGCCGCGCAGCGGCAGCGCGCGGAGCGCGCCTTCTAAAACGCGCGCGACGGAAGCCCTCCCGCCGAAGGCGCCGATGCGCTTTCTCGCGCGTGGATGTTTCTAAGGCAAGCGCAGACCTAAGTCACGAGGGGTGTGAACTGTAACGACGGTCTCCCTGCCACGACCCCCGCTATCGTCATGCGGACATGCGCATGGCGAAGCGCTCCCTGGCGCAGAGCTCGACGGCGCCGGTCACGGCGGGGGCGTCGGCATCGGCCCAGCAGGCGCCCTTCGTCGCGTCGAGGGGCGACATCGTCCACAGCTTGCAGTTCAGGCAGCGCGCCGCGTCGGGGTCCGGCGCTATCATGCTGCCGAGCGCGAGCGCGGCCTTGCGGCGCGACTCGTCGTTGGTGTGCGTGTAGATGTGGAACGCCGACTCGTCCTTGTGGCCGCTCATGCTCTTGGTCGTGGTCGAATCGACCTGGCAGTCGCGGTCGAGGAACGTGACGAAGGTGTGGCGCAGCCCGTGCACGGTGAAGTCGTCGGGCACCGGGTAGCGCTTGCGCGCCTCGGCGAACCACTTGCCGAACGAGCGCTGCAGCGTGTGGTTGCCCACCCTGCTGTTCACGATGGGCGCGTCGGCCGACCATTCCAGGCCATGCGCCTCGTACCAGGCCCGCTGAAGCGCCCTCCACTCCGCCAGCACCGCGATGAGCGGCGGCGGGCAGGGCACCGTGCGGTCCTCGCCGTTCTTGGTCGGCTTGAACGCCTGGCGCTCGCGCTGGAGGCTCTTGGTCACGCTCAGCGACCCGCCCGAGTAGTCGGACCACTTCAGCGCGAGCATCTCCGACATGCGCAGCCCGCAGAACATGCACAGCAGAACGCCGACCGGCTTGGCCTCGAGCGGCCCGCCCACGATGGCGTCGTAGAGCGCCTGCGCCTGCTCCTGCGTGAGCTCGCGCTTCTCGGGCGTGTCGCGCCTCGGGCGCTCGACCTTGGCCATCGGGTTCTTCGCGATGTAGTCGTAGTCGACCGCCTTTCCGAACATCATAGCCAGGAACGCGTGCGTCTTCTGCAGGGTCGTCCCCGAGTAGGCGCGCCCTCCCAGGTTGTCCGGCCCGTCGCTGCGCATGCGCGCGTAGGCCAGGTCGATGTCGCGCGCGGTGACGGCCGTCACCAGCATCTTGCCGATGTAGGGCTCGATGCGCCTGAAGCACTCGCGGTCGCTCTCGATCGTGCGCGCCTCGACCTTGCGCTGGCGCTCGCGGGTGCCGATGAACTCCTCGGCGAACTCCGACACGGTCATCGTCGCGCAGGCTTCCTCGGCCTTCTTGCCGCTTCGCCAGGCGGGCACCTCGGTGGGGTCGGCTCCGTGGTAGACGAAGTCGTTAATCGCCTTGATCAGCGCGATCGCCTCGGCTTCGGAGCCCACGTCCTCGCGGTACTCGTCGTACTTCTTCTTCTGCTCGCTCCACCCGAGCGGGTACTTCACCTGGTAGCCGCCGCCCTTGCGCTGCGCGTAGCTGCCCTTGTTCCTGGGGACTGTCGCCATGGATCACTCCCTGTCCTGTATCCGGCATGACTCGCTGCAGTACTCCTTGGCCGGTCCCCGGTTCGACGCGAGAACGCCGCACCCGCATCGCTTGCAGGCGATGAGCCTTCGCCCCTCGTGGAAGCACAGGGCGTTCCACGCCTTGCTTATCAGCGAGTGGAACGTGTACGTGATCGAACCCTGCTGGGGCAGGAAGAGACTCTCGGAGTCCTGCGTCATGCCGAGCAGCGACCCATCCCGGTCGACGAGGTTCTGCGTGGCGCCCCAGAGGGTCGTCACGACCCTCTTGGCCATGTCGTACTGGCTTCCCCGCTTCTTCACGCACAGGTACAGGTTCCTGTCCTCCTCGACGGGGATTTTCGCTATGTCGATCGGGGAGATTCCGCCCTGCACAGCATCGTAGTGGGTCGCGATGAAGACCTCGCCGTCGGGATCGAGGCCGTGGATGACGACCGGCGAAAGGCCGCCCCGGTGCTTGATGAGCTCGCTCTGCGACTGGTAGAGGGCGTACAGGTAGTCGTGCTCGAACGTGGTCATGCCACCCGACTTGATCGGGTGCTTGCCGAACTCGAACAGGAAGGCCGACTGGAGCTTGAACGGCGCGGCGAAGATCTTGAAGTCGTATGAGCTGCGCCCGGGCTCGAAGAAGCCCGCCCGCTCGAGAACGCGTCCGCCCTCGGGAAGGTTCTCGATGTTGGCGAGCAGGGCGGCCCCCAGGGTGAGCATGTTCCGAAAGGTCATCCAGTCCTGGACGGGTTCGACCAACACGAGGCTGTCGTCCCCGAGAGCCGAGAGGTCGCCGGCGAGGTCGCGGCCGTAGGCGTCGAGGACGGCGGCCGGGCTGTCCTTGCTGCTGTTCGCCCTCAGCTCCTTTGGCGAGGCCATGTACATCTCGTACGCGAGCTTCCTGGCGTCGACGGGCTCGAATTCGGCTTCGAGCGCGGCCGAGCACTCGGCCGGCGTCATGACCCGTCGCGGCTGCTTCTCCTCGCCCCTCGTCTCGAACAGCAGGCATGCGTGCTCGATCGCCGACGCGAGCTGCTTGTGGCCCTTGGCGGAGCTCAGGTCGTTCACGAGGGCGGCGATGTCGTCGTCGGACATGTCGCGCGCGCTGTCGGCGTCCACAATCCTGATGAAGTAGTGGGCGAGCGTCTTCCTGCTCTTGGCTATCCTGATCGTCATCTATCCGCCTCCCCGGTACGTGGTTCTGCCATGATAATACGTACTTACGGAGAAGTAAACGTTTTTGCGTAGTTTGGTTGCATAGTACGAACTTACGTGATTTAATATCTCCATTACGTAGTTTCATTATGACACGAAGGAGGTGACGACATGGACGTCCTGCTCACACTGCCCGAGGCCGCCAAGATCATGCGCGTGTCGCGCTCCAAGGCCCAGAAGATGGCGAAGGCGGGCGCGCTGCCGTTCCGCAAGCTCGGCGCGACGTGGGTGATCCCGCGGAGCGTGCTGTACCGCGAGCTCGGGCTGGAGCTGCCCCGCGAAGAGAAGGAGGCGGCGATTGCCTAGCATGAAACATAAGAATGGGCGCCCCTCCCACCAAGAAGACGCGCCCAACACGACCGGACGGCCGCTGGAAGGAATTATACGCCTTGCCCGCGGTCACGAGGGCAAGGAGAAAAGATGCCTGCTTCAACGTATTTCGCCCGGTGTGCGGCCGACGAGCGTAAGCTCGCCGCGCACGGGTTCGACACGCAACCCGACATGGACGGTCTGACCGACTACGCTTTCGGCCAGGCCGACAAGCTCGACGCGCTCATAGCGGCGCTCGGCATGGAGGCCGAGTGCGACATGCGCGGCCGCTGGCACGTCGCGCGTGTGCGCCGGGAGGCGGTCTAGGTGGCCGGCGACCTGCAGACCGTAACCGCTCAGGAGCTGCTGGAGCGGCCGCTCGAGGGCGTCAGGTGGCTGGTCGAGGGGCTCGTCGCCACAGGGCTCGTCGTGCTCGCCGGCACGCCGAAGGTCGGCAAGTCCTGGTTCGCCGAGCTGCTGGCGCTCTGCGTGAGCACCGGCCAGCCCTTCCTCGAGCACGCCACCGAGCAGGCCGGCGTGCTCTACCTGTGCCTCGAGGACACGTTTCCACGCATACAGCAGCGTCTGTTCCACCTGACCGACGCGGCAAACGACCAGCTGCACTTCGCCGTGGTAGCCGACAAGCTGCAGGACGGGCTCGTCGGGCAGCTCGAGCGCTTCGCCGACGCGCACCCGGGCACGCGCCTGGTCGTCGTCGACACGCTGCAGACCGTGCGCAACGCCAGCTACGACAACGCCTACGCCTCCGACTACGGCGACCTGGGGCTGCTCAAGCGCCTCGCCGACGAGCGCGGCATGGCCGTCCTGCTCGTGTACCACACGCGCAAGATGCCCGACTCCGCCAACGTGTTCAACATGGTGTCCGGCTCGAACGGCATCATGGGCGCCGCCGACGAGACCATGGTCCTGGCGAAGTCGAACTTCTTCGACGGGAAGGCGACGCTGTCGGTCACCGGCCGCGACGTCGACCTGGCCGAGTACAAGCTGGCCTTCCGCGACTGCCGGTGGGAGCTCGTCGAGCAGACGAGCCGCGACGAGCTCGAGGAGCGCGACGTGCCTCCGTGCGTGCTCACCGTGCTCGACTTCATGGCCAACCGCGCCGGCAACTGGGAGGGCACCGCCACCCAGCTGCTCGACGAGGCCGGCATCGACGACGTGCGCGGCAACGTGCTCGCGAAGTTCCTCAACGAGCACTCGGCCTTCATGCGCGAGCGCGGCGTCGCCTACGGGTGCCGGCGGACGTCGACCGCCCGCCTCGTCACGCTCTCCCAGGAGGAGGGCGCCGGAGCGGACGGGGGCGGGTCGTGAGCGGCGCGAGGGCGTCCGAGCGCATCAACATGC
>JAFUBE010000890.1 GCA_017460365.1 Eggerthellaceae bacterium | reverse complement strand
CAGGTGCCACCCGAAAAATGACAGATCGTGTCTGACGGGAAGTGTCACGCGGTGGCGATGGAGGCGCTTCTTCTTAGCTAATGCCGGCTGCTTACAGTTCCGATTCCAGCTTTATGGCGCCGGTTCTCGGGTCGTAAACGCCCGGTTCCAAGTCGTACAGGTCGTCGATGACTTCGGGGACGAAGATCTCGGCGGGCGTTCCCTGCGCGCAGACGCAGTCGCCCTTCACGCACATGATGTAGTCGCTGACTTTGGCGGCCAGCGGTAATTCGTGAAGCGACATGATGACGGCCACATCGCGCGTGCGCACGAGATGCAACAGCACGTTGAGCAGTTCTATCTGATAGTGGATATCGAGATAGTTCGTCGGCTCATCGAGCATGACGACATGCGGTTCCTGAGCTATGGCGCGGGCGAGCAAGATGCGTTGGCGCTGACCGTCGGAAATCTGCATGAAGTCGCGGTCGCGCAAGTCCCACACATGCACCATATCCATGGCCTCGCGCACTTTCGCGCGATCCTCGTCGGTGAGGATGCCGAGGCGGCCAGTGTAGGGGTAGCGGCCCGTCTCGACGATATCGGCGCACGTGAGGAGCTCGGTGCGCATGCGCTCGGTGAGCATGACCGAGAGCTCGAGCGACAGCTCATGGGCCGAGAGCTCGCTGACCGGCTTTCCCGAGATATACACCGAGCCCCCGATGGACGTGAGGTAACCGGCGATGCTCTTCAGGATCGTCGATTTACCCGCCCCGTTCGGTCCGATGAGCGTAAGAATCTCGCCCGCGTGCAGCTGTATGTTCACGTCGTTGATGAGCGGCTCGCCGTTGTAGCCGACGACGAGGTCACGCGTTTCAAGGTAGACGGGACGCTCCATTATCGCCTCGCCTTCTCACGCTTGAGCAGGATGCTGATGACGATCGGCGCGCCGAAGATGGCCGTCACCGCCGAGATGGAAACCTCGGTCGGCGCGAAGACGCACCGCGCGATGAGATCGCAGAACAGACAGAAGATGGCGCCGCCCAGGAAAGCACCCGGGATGACCACGAGCGGCTTCGAGGTGCCGAGCGCGCGCTTTACGACGTGCGGTACGGCTATGCCGACGAAGCTGATGGGGCCGGCGAACGCCGTGACGGTTGCCGCGAGCAGGCTCGAGAGCAAGATGAGCGCGATGCGGAAGGCGCGGATGTTCACGCCCATCGAGCGCGCGTACTGCTCGCCGAGCTGGACGGCCCCGATGGGCTTCGACAGGCAGAACACCGCCGCGCTCGCCGCGATGACGACGACCGTCATGATGCCGATGTCGCTCCAGTTGATGCCCGAGAAGCTCCCCAAAGTCCAGTTCTTCAGGTTCTCGATGTTGGCGGCGCTCGCGAACGTGATGAGGAAGTCGGTGGCCGCCGAGCAGATGTAGCCGATCATGACGCCGGCCACGATGAGCATCGACATCGAGTCGATGCGCCGCGACACGAGCAGCACGAACATCATGGCGAGGAGCGACCCGACGAAGGCCGAGACCACCATCATGCCGCTCGTCATGACGCCCGACGAGCCCACGATGACGATCATCACGAGCGCGACCACGAGCTTCGCGCCCGAGCTTATCCCTAAGATGAACGGCCCCGCGATGGGGTTGTTGAAGAAGGTCTGCAGCAGGAAGCCCGAAAGCGCGAGCGCACCGCCCAAGAGCGCCGCCGCGATGAGACGCGGCAGGCGGATGCTCCATATGACCTGGTAGTTCGTGCTGTCGGCACCGCTTCCGGCAAGGACGGCCCACACCTCGTCGATCGGCACGTTCAAGCTGCCGATGCACAGGTTCAACCCCGACAGCAGCACGAGCAGCACCGCCAGCGCGGAGAACACCACCGTCACGCGCCGATGCCGCACGCCGCGCCCGAAAGCGTCATCGAGTTCGCTTTGCCGTTGCACCTACCGCCTCCTCAAAGGGTCAGGCAAAAGTTAGATTCAATCATCCTAGTTTATGCACGTACAACGTTTCGGCGCCCGAGT
>JAFUBE010000889.1 GCA_017460365.1 Eggerthellaceae bacterium | reverse complement strand
CGCCACCCGAAAAATGACAGATCGTGTCTGACGGGAAGTGTCACACGGGTGCTTCTCCAGAACCCGTCGGCGCTATTCGCCGGTGTTCGAGAAGACGATGCCTTCGTCGACGGTCTGCAGCTCTTCGCGGGTTTCGTGCCAGCACTCGGTGGCCGGCATGCCAGGGAAATCGTCGGCAACGAACACTGGGTCGAGCCCCTTGCGCTTCTGGGCCTTGTAATCCTCGAGCGCGGCGAACGCCCACTTCCCGAGAATCAGGATGACGATGATGTTGATAATCGCCTCGATACCCATGAAGATGTCGGCGAGGTTCCACGCGAGCGTGAGCGACGACTGCGCGCCGAAGAACACGACGAGGGCGCACACGATGCGGAACACGTAGAGCGCCGGCTTGCTGTCGGTGATGAAGCGGAAATTCTGCTCGGCGTAGAAGTAGTTGCCGATGAGGCTCGAGAACGCGAACGCGAAGATGGCGATCGTCATGAAGATGATGCCGAGGTCCCCGAAGCCGTAGAGCATCGTCTGCTGCACGAGCGGCATGTTGGTGAGGCCGTCGGCCGCGCCGCCGAACGGGATGAGGTTCATGTTGCCCTGCACGAAGATCATGATCATGACCGCCGAGCACGTGCAGATGAGGATGGTGTCAATGAACACCGACAGCGTCTGCACGAGGCCCTGCTTGGCCGGGTGCGAAACGCTCGCCGACGCCGCCGCGTTCGGAGCGGAACCCATGCCTGCCTCGTTGCTGAACAAGCCACGCTTGATGCCTTGCACGATCATCGAACCCGCAAAGCCGCCCGCGAGCGACTGCACGTTGAACGCCTCGGAGAATATGAGCCCGAACACCGCCGGAAGCGCGCCTGCGTTCATGACGGCCATAACCACGGCGAGCAGCAGGTACAGCCCCGCCATGGCTGGCACGATCGCCGAGGTGAGAAAGCTGATGCGGTGCGTGCCGCCGAACAGCACGAACGCGAACACGATGGCGAGCAGAATGCCGATGGCCATGGGAATGCGCGTCTCGAAGTAGCCGGGGACGCCCGTCTGGCCTGCTACCGCCTGATTGTAGAAATACTCGATCGACGAGCTCATGTTGTAGGTCTGCAGCCCGTTGAACCCGAGCCCGAAGCACAGGATGAGCGACACCGCGAACACGATGCCGAGCCAGCGCGAATGCAGCGCCTGCTGGATGTAGTAGGCCGGGCCGCCGCGGAACTCGCCGTTCTCGCCGCGCACCTTCCAAATCTGCGCGAGCGTGGACTCGACGAACGCCGATGCGCCGTTGATGAGCGCCATGACCCACATCCAGAAGACCGCGCCCGGACCGCCGACGGCGATGGCGGTGGCGACACCTGCAATGTTGCCCGTGCCCACGCGGCTGGCGGTCGAGACCATCATGGCCTGGAACGACGACACGCTCTTGCCGCCTTCCACGTGCTTCTTCTCGGAGATCGCGCGAAACATGTCCTTGATGTGCGTGAACTGCACGCCCTTCGTGCGGATCGTGAAGTAGATGCCCGCGCCTATGAGCAGGAACACCAGGAAGTAAGTGTACATGTAGGTATCGATCGTGTCGGTAATGTTGACTAACGCATCCATGTTCATAGTGAACTCCCCTTTTCATCCCGTGAATGAAAGACTTATACCAGTCCGAACTGCCCCACTTATTGCCAGACCCAAAGTGGGGGATTTCCTCGGGAATGCGCTTCGATGGAAGCGCATTCCCTGGAAATTGCCCCACT
>JAFUBE010000888.1 GCA_017460365.1 Eggerthellaceae bacterium | reverse complement strand
GTCGCCTAGACCACGAACATCTGCGCCCCGGCTTCGGCTTCAGCTACTCGCCGAGCCTCACTTCGGCCGACGTGGTCGCCTGGCGCAGCAAAGACCGAACGGCTGCCGCAGCGCGCGATGCGTCGCGTACTAACCCGTATGGCGCGAGCGCAAAGCGGGCGACCGTCGACAGCGTCGTCGGTCTGAATTTCAAGCTTCAGTACATGCCGAACGCCGAGCTGCTCGGCGTGAGCGAGGAAGAGGCCCTCGAATACGCCGACATGGTCGAGAACATGTGGGATGTAGCGGCCAACTCATCGCTGTTCCATCTCGACGCGCAGCGCATGCAGACCTTCTCCGGCCTGATGCGGACGGCCTACGCTGGCTACTACATCGACGGCGAAGTGCTTGCCACCATAGAGTGGAAAGAGGCGTTCAACGGCGACCGCACCTGTCTGCATCTGCTCGACCCGCAACGGCTGTCTGACCCGCGAGGCGCTATCGACTACACCGGCAAGCGCCGGATGGGCGTCGACCGCGACAAGCACGGTGCGCCGACAGCCTACAACATCCGCGAATGCACGATAAGCGACGTGGCGATCTGGGGGCCTGCGGGCTCACAGTTCGCCTGGCGCAAGGTGCCTCGCTACACGCCGTGGGGACGGCTGAACGTCATCCACTTCTTCGAGCACGACGCGCCGGACATGACGCGAGGCATGACCTCGTTCACGACCGCGTTGCTGCCGATGCGGCTGCTTCAGGACTACAACATCACCGAACTGGAAAGCGCGGCGATCCGCGCGACCTATGCGGCGGTGATTGAAAGCGATCTGAAGTACGAAGACGCGATGAAGGTCATCGGTGCCGAGCACCGGAAGGCTATCGAGGAAAACCCCGTCCTCGACTTCACGCTCCGCATGATGGCGGACAAGGCCGACTTCTACAAAGGCCAGGAGTTCAAGTTCGGCAAGAGCAAAGTCGCTCACCTGCTACCGAATGAGAAACTGCACATGGTGCAGGGTAATCAGTCGGTCTCGGCGCTGAAGGACTTCAACTCCGTCAACCTCTACACGCTCGCTTCGGCGCTCGGTGTCGACTACGCAACGCTGACGAAGGACTTCTCATCGACGAACTACAGCGGCGCTCGCGCGGCGTTGTTCGACGTGTGGCGGTCCTACGAAGTGCGGCGCTCGGCGTTCATCGACGCCGTCCCGGTGCCGTTCTTCGGGGCCTGGCTGGAAGAGCAGATCGCGCTTCGCGGCACGATCCCGATGCTCGGCAAGAAGTCGTTCTACGAAGTGCGTGACGCGATCTGCCGTTGCACGTTCGAGACGTGGTCGAAGCCGCGCCTTGACCCGCTGAAGGAAAACCAGGCGGATCAGGTGCTCTACGACATGGGCGCGCTCGATCTCAAGAGCATCTGCGCGGCCGATGGCCGTGACTACCGCAAGGTGCTGGTGCAGCGCGCCGCAGAGAAGGCACTTCTGAACAAGCTCGGGCTGAAGCCCGAAGACATCAACCCCGAACTGAACGCCAACAAGATCAAAGCGAACGCCGCAAAGGGCGAAAACGCAGGTCAAGAAGGCGGAGGAACAGGAGAAGCATAGTGACGCATCTCGCGCATATCGCGACGCGCCTGTTCAACACGCCGCTACTGCTCACCCCTGAGTACGCCAGCGTCGTGACGAGCGTGCTGTCGGATCGCGTCGGCGTGGTGCCGTTCGCTGCCGACGAGGTCGTGCAGAGTTACGTGCGGCCCAAGAGCCGGGCGGTGATGAACCGACGCTCCGGCATCGTGACGTTCCCCGTGGTGGGTGGGCTCATCCATCGCGGCGACATGGAGGCATCGAGCAGCGGCGGCGACATGATGTCGTACACGCGCTTGCACAACCAGCTCGAAACGCTCTTCGAGGACGACAAGGTTCGCGGCATCCTGCTCGACATCGACAGCGGCGGCGGTGAAGCGGCCGGTCTATCCGAGCTGGTGAGCTGGCTGCCGAAAGCCTCGAAGCAAGCTGGCAAGCCAGTGTGGGGCATCGCGAACACCACGGCGGGCAGCGCGGCATACTGGCTTGCCTCCGCTACGGATCGCCTCTTCGCTGCGCCGACCGCATCGCGGATCGGCTCAGTAGGCGTCTACGTGCAACACGTCGACGTGTCGAAGCAGGTGGAGAAGAAAGGCGTCGTCGTCTCGTTCATCTATGCAGGCGACCACAAGATTGACGGCAACCCGTTCGCGGCGTTGTCCGACGAGGTACGCGCTTCGATCCAAACGAGCGTGGACAGACTTTACGGCGAGTTCGTCAGCGCCGTGGCGAGCAATCGCGACCTAGACGAGAAAGCGGTTCGAGCGACGCAGGCGAGGGTCTACGGACCCGAGGAAGCCTACGAGCTTGGACTTGTCGACGGTGTTGGTGGCTTGGGCAGTGTTCTAGCT
>JAFUBE010000887.1 GCA_017460365.1 Eggerthellaceae bacterium | reverse complement strand
CGCTTGCCCAGGTACGTGGCCACGTCGCCGGCATTGTCCATGAAGCAGACCTCGACGAGCATCGAGGGGATCGCCCCGTTCACGCAGGTGATGTCGCTGCGCGTGACCGGCCCGCGGTCGGGCAGCCCGAGGCTTGCCACGACATGCTCGCGAATGATGCGGCTCAGCGTGTCGGAGCCTGCCGCCTTGCCCTGCACGCCGACCATGCCGAGCGTGCCGGAGCCGCCGCCTGCGTCGAAGTGAATCGACACGATGGCGTCGCAGCCGAGGCTCACGGCTTTCGGCATGCGCTTCCAGAACGCGAGCCCGTACTTCTCGCCGTTGATGACCTTCACGTCGGTGTCGGCGAGCAGCTTCTCGACGCGATGCGCCAGATCATGCGAGAACTCGGCCTCGGTGTGCCCGTTGCCCGTGGCGCCCGGGTCGACGACGTTGTTGCCGTTGCTGTTCCACCCATGCCCCGGGTTCAGGTACAGCTTGAACGCGTAGGTCGGCGTGAAGGTGAACAGCTGGCCGGCGCTGTCGGAGGCGGCTTTCAGCTTCAGCTTGCCCGACGACGCGTCGAGGCGCTTTCCCGCCTTCTTCGACGTTATGGTGAACGCGGCCGACTTCAGGTCGACCTTCACGCTCCACTTGCTCGCCTTCGCCTTCGACTGCGACTGGATCGCCGTCTTGGACCCTTTCGCGCTCACGTAATAGCACGAGCTCGCGTTCTGCAGGCGGTAAGCCGAGCCGGCTTTCAGCAGCCTGAACTTCTGGCTCTTGTCGTTTTTCGCCTTCGCGAGCCCGATCTTGGCGCCGTTCGACCGCGATCCGCCCGTCACGTTCACGCGCTTGCCGCTCGCGACGTTCTTGACGAAATACGTCCGATCGGCCGCGAGCGGGTCGGCCGTCTTCAGCTTGAACGTTTGCGCCTTGACCGATTTGGCCGCCTTCAGCTTCAGCGCCGGCGCGCCTTTCTTGCCGGTTGCCGCGATCGCGAGCTTCGACCCGGCCGACTTGAACATCACGCCGCCGCGCACCTTCACGGGCTCCCACAGCTGCGCGTTCGATTTCGCTTTCTTGAACTGCTTGCACGACGCGCCCGATTTCACGGTGCCGGACACGCCCAGGAACATGCGCGAGTTCAGGTTGCGGATCCGGTAATACCCGGTTTCGGAGTCCCACACCACCGTCCACATCTGCGCCCAGCTCGCGTCATCGCCCGAAGCGCCGACCACCTTGGCGCCGGCCTTCTTCGACTCGCCCTTCACGGAAACCGCGTAGCCCGCCTTCGAGGCGGACCCCAGGTTGTACAGCCCGTCGTCGATTGTCCGCCGCGCGAGCTTCGCCTTGCGCTCGGCTTCGGCCTTCGCCTCTGCCTCCGCCTCTACCGCGGCCTTGGCCTCCTCGGCGTCTTCCGCAGACGCCTCGCCCGCAGCCTCCTCCTGCGCCGGGTCGGCCGCGACCAAGTCGTCGGCATGCGCCACCGGCGCCGCGATCAACAGGGCCGCGACGACAAGCATCGCCAACACGGCCCCGATCATCTTCCCGCTCTTCGCGTTAACCAAGACGAGCATCTCCTTTCATCGCAAAACCGTGCGCTGCCGTTGCGCCTAATCGCGGGTCAGCTTGCGGTGCAGGCGGTGGGGCTTGGCGGCTTCGGGGCCGAGGCGGGATACACGGTTTTCCT
This sequence comes from Eggerthellaceae bacterium, assembly GCA_017460365.1. Lineage (GTDB taxonomy): Bacteria > Actinomycetota > Coriobacteriia > Coriobacteriales > Eggerthellaceae > UBA9715. The sequence goes on along the minus strand of JAFUBE010000887.1, from coordinate 1,775 downwards.
GGTAGGACTCGAAGTTGCCCTCGTGCCAGTACCAGGCGCCGGGGTTCTCGTCGGTGCCCTCCCACGCCAGGATGTGCGTGGCCACGCGGTCGAGGAAGAAGCGATCGTGGCTCGTGATGACCGCGCAACCCGAAAACTCGTCGAGCGCTTCTTCGAGCGAGGCGAGCGTCTCGGTGTCGAGGTCGTTAGTGGGCTCGTCGAGCAACAGCAAATTTCCGCCTTGCTTCAGCGTGAGCGCGAGGTTCAGCCGGTTGCGCTCGCCGCCCGAGAGCACGCCGGCGGGTTTCTGCTGGTCGGAACCTTTGAAGCCGTAAGCAGCCACGTACGCGCGGCTCGGCACTTCGGTCTCGCCCACGACCATGAAGTCGAGCCCGTCGGACACGACTTCCCACACGCTCTTGTCCGCATCGATGCCCGCGCGGTTCTGGTCGACGTAGCTCAGCTTGGCCGTCTCCCCGAGCTCGAGCGTTCCGCTCGTCGGCGCGTCTTCGCCGACGATCATGCGGAACAGCGTGGTCTTGCCAACTCCGTTCGGGCCGATCACGCCCACGATACCGTTGCGCGGCAGCGAGAACGACAAGTCGTCTATCAGTACGCGATCGCCGAACGCCTTGTGCAGATGGTCGGCTTCGAGCACCTTGTTGCCCAAACGCGGGCCGGCCGGAATGTGGATTTCGCTGAAATCGACGTCGCGCCGCGACGCCGCCTCGGCAGCCATCTGCTCGTATGCAGCCAAGCGCGCCTTGCCCTTCGCCTGGCGGGCCTTCGCGCCCGAGCGCACCCACGCGAGCTCGGCTTTCATCTTCTTCGCGCGCTTCTTGTCCTGCGCGCCTTCGAGCTCCAGGCGCGCGGCCTTCGTTTCCAGGTAGGTGGAATAGTTGCCCTTGTAGGGGTAGAGCGTGCCGCGATCGACCTCGCAGATCCACTCGGCCACATTGTCGAGGAAGTAGCGGTCGTGCGTGACCGCGAGCACGGCGCCGGGGTAGGTGGAAAGGAACTGCTCGAGCCAGAGCACCGACTCGGCATCGAGGTGGTTCGTCGGCTCGTCGAGCAAAAGCAGGTCAGGTGCTTCGAGCAGCAGCCGGCAGAGCGCCACACGCCTCCGCTCGCCCCCCGAAAGCACGTTCACCGGCGAATCGGGGTCGGGGCACTGCAGCGCGTCCATCGCCTGCGCGAGCTGGGAGTCGAGATCCCAGCCGTTCGCGGCGTCGATGGCGTCTTGCAGCTTGCCCATCTCATCCATGAGCGCGTCGAAGTCGGCGTCGGGCGAGGCCATCTCAGCGGATATCTCGTTGAAACGCGCCACCTTCGCGAGCGTGTCGGCGAACGCCTGCTCGACGTTTTCGCGCACGGTCTTGTCTTCGTCGAGCGGCGGTTCCTGCTGCAGCAAGCCCACCGTGAACCCGGGCGTGAGCCGCGCTTCGCCGTTGCTGACTTCTTCGAGCCCGGCCATGATCTTGAGCAGCGTGGATTTCCCCATGCCGTTCGGCCCGACGACGCCGATCTTCGCGCCAGGCAGAAACGCCAGCGTAACGTCGTCGAGAATGACCTTGTCGCCATGCGCCTTGCGCGCCTTTTCGAGCACGTAGATGAACTCTGCCATAATACCTCCGCATGAGAATCGGTTCGTTTTGCACTACGCCTATTGTAAACGCGATACCGGCTCGCAGCGGGAAATGCCCCGCTTCCCGCCAGGCCCGAACCGGCGCACCGCCGCGGACTACCCCACTTACTGCCAGACCCAAAGTGGGGTAGTTTCGCGGATTGCGCTTCTT
>JAFUBE010000886.1 GCA_017460365.1 Eggerthellaceae bacterium | reverse complement strand
CCCGTTTTCCTCAGGCTGCAGTCGGGACTCAGTTCCACCATCGTGAATGAGCCGTTTTTGAGCATGCCGTCCAAGCGCATGACTTCAACTTTGCCAGACTGTTCAAACAGGCTTTGCGCTGATTGCCAAACCTGTTCGGGAATCAAGCTCCTGTCGACTATGGATCGGCCGACGCCCTGCGCGATTTTCTTCTCCTCGGCTCCGTATAGCTTCCTATCGTCATCGTGGTCGAACAGGCATGCTTGCAAAACCTGCACTCCATTTGCGTTGCCTACCATGCAGATATCGACCTCGTCGCCCTCTATGTACTCTTCAACAAGAAGCGACGGATAATGCGCTAAAAGCTGATTACATACCCGCTTGGCTGATTTGTGGGTGGTCGCATAACTCTGGCGGAATATCCCTATTGACCCGCCCTCGAAATTGGGCTTGACCACGAGAGGTGCCTCGAGCATTTTGATCTTGCCTATATCCTCCTCGCAATCCACCTGCACCCCCCGAGCCGACTCGATGCCAAACCTACGCGCATACGCCTTGGCAATCTGTTTGTCGGCGGAAATGAGCTGGAAATAAGGGTCGGCGCCCACGTAGGCAATACCACAAGCTTCGCAAGTCGCCGGCACGAGCGCCCTTCTATTGCGCGACCGCTCGCCGGACCAAATGGTTAGCACGACGTCGTTTGCATGCTTCGCGGCGTTGTCAATGAATTGCCTAGGGCTCTCATAGTGAGTTACCCTCGCTGAGACGGCGCTCAAAGCGTTGTATACGTCGGCAAAGTAGTCATCATCGGCGTGCTCGAGATGCCTGCTCGTTACGTCCGCCCCTTTGAAATCACGCACCCGATCAGCAACCAAAACCGAGTTACATTCCACTCCCTGCCACCTTCCGTTTCCTGATAGCCTCTATCGCGGCTACTAATGGGTCCCAAATTCGATACCGCAACGTCGGCTGCCGGTCATATATAATCGGAAGCTCCGTACACCCCGCCACGACATCTGAATATGCCGCTGGCGAGGAAGCGACGATTTCGTCGAGCGCGTGCCTGGCGTGAGAGGGTACGACCCCGCGCTTCACACCGTAGATAAGCGCATCGATTCGCTTCTGCTCCTCGCCGTTGGGGTAAGTAACGTCTATGCCGCGCATTTCGAGTGCCTTGGCATGGATTTTCGACATGCTCGATGCTTCCGAAGCCAATACGAAGACGCCGTTTACGTTGTTCCTCGATAGTTGGTCAGCGAGCTCTTCGATGATATCGACGATGAACGGCTTTGCGTCAGGGATTAACTCGAGTACCTCATCGAGATAGGAATGAGCCGCATTACAACAAACCACGACACAGGAAGCCCCCGTTTCCAGCAAAAAAGAAACCGACTCGGTCAAGGCGGCAACGATACGATACCTGGAAGCATCGTCAATGAGCCCCTGTCGGCGCGGCGGAATCGAACATCGGTTGTCGATAACGATACGAGGAGCATCTTGTTCTACATCGGCTGGAAAGGCGTCGATAAGCATGCTGTAAAACCGATGCGACGCATACGCGCCCATGCCGCCGACCACCCCAATCGTG
>JAFUBE010000885.1 GCA_017460365.1 Eggerthellaceae bacterium | reverse complement strand
GTGGGAGAAGACGCGCGGGAACGACGGCATGACACTTGTTGTGGCCGTGAACTACGGGTCGCGCGAGGAGATCCTGCATGCCGTGCGCACACTCGCCGCGAAGGGGCCCGATGCGCCGATCGACGAGGAGGCGTTTTCCAGCGCCTTGTACACGGCTGGCATGCCCGATCCTGAGCTGCTCATACGCACGTCGGGTGAGATGCGCGTGTCGAATTTCCTGCTCTGGCAGATCGCTTACACCGAGTTCTACTGCACCGACGTGCTGTGGCCCGATTTCAATCGTTACGAATTCTTGCGGGCTTTGCTCGCCTACCAGGCGCGCGATCGCCGATTCGGGGCGGTGTAGCATTTGAGCAACCGCGAGCCGCAAGAGCATCACGAGCTATCGCCTGCGCCTCAGCGCACGACGCGCACGGGTGCGCCCAAAGAGCCGTGGAAACGGCCCCAGCAGGTAAAGGAGAAAGCATACGAGAAGACGCCCGAGCGCTTCAAGAACGCAAGCTCGTTCCAGGTGCGGTTGCGCACGGGCGTCGTGTACATCACGCTGAACATCATGTGCATCCTCGCGAGCGACATCAGCACGATGGTGATACTGGCAGCTACCGCGGCGGTGTGCGCCGGCGAGTTTTACTACATGCTTCGTTCCGATGCCAAGATGCCCAACGAGTTCATCGGCATCGTGGCGGCGGCGGCCTACCCGGCTTCGGCGTTCTTTTTCGGCATGCGCGGTCTGGTGTGCGTTACCGCGCTGCTCTTGCTCTCGGTGACCATCTGGTACGTGTACTGGCTCAGGGCGCGCGTTGCCGACGTGGGCATTTGCGTGTTCGGTGCGATGTACACGGGGTTGCAGCTCTCGGGCCTCGTGTTCATTCGCATGGGGGTCGAAGGGCTTTGGGGCGGCGTGCTCGTGCTCGTCATCTTCGCGAGCATCTGGTTCAACGACGTGGGCGCTTATGTGATCGGCTCGAAGTTCGGCAAGCACAAGCTTGCGCCGCGAACATCGCCCAACAAGAGCTGGGAAGGGTTCATTGCAGGGCTTGTCGTGTCGATGGGCTTATGGTGCGTCTTGCTCGTGATCCCGGGCGTGGTGATCAACGTGTGGGAATGCCTCGTGTTCGGGCTCTTGTGCGGGCTCACCAGCGTGCTCGGCGATCTGTGCGAGAGCCGCATCAAGCGTTCGGTCGGCTTCAAGGATTCGGGCACGATCATGCCCGGCCACGGCGGCCTGTTCGACCGGTGCGACTCGCTCATGCCCACTGCGGTCGCGGCTGCGCTGCTGCTGTTCGGCGCCGGCTGCCTGCCGATGCCGTTCTAAGTAAACGCTGATTTAACCTCCCCCCTTAGTAGGGGTGATCAGGGGATCGCCCCTACGATCAGCGTCTAGGAAACAATTGCTCGTCTATGATTGAGCTGAAAAGGGTCTGACCCCTTTCTGCGGGAATGGAGTGAAGAAGCGTGAAGAGAATCGCGGTGCTCGGGTCTACGGGCTCGATTGGGACGCAGACGCTCGACGTGGTGCGCAGGCACCCGGACAAGCTGCAGGTGGTGGCCCTCGCTGCGGGAAGGCGCGCCGACGAAGCGCTCGCCCAGGCGCTCGAGTTCGGCGCGAACGCCGTCGCGCTCGGCGCAGAAGCGAGAATCGAAGACGCTCCCGATGGCGTCGATATCGCTTTCGGGGCCGAGGCGGTTGCAGCGCTCGTTGGCTTGCCCGAAGTCGACGTCGTCGTGAACGCGCTCGTGGGCGCGGCGGGGCTGCGCGCGAGTTACGAGACGTTGCGGGCGGGCAAGGTTCTCGCGCTTGCGAACAAGGAGTCGCTTGTCGTGGGCGGCGAGCTCATCATGCCGCTGGCAGCCGCCGTCGACGAGCGCCGCCGTGCAGCGGGGCTGGCGCCTGCGCACGGGCCGGCTGGCGCCCTCATGCCGATCGATTCGGAACACGGTGCCATCTACCAGTGCCTTATCGGGGAAGAGCATCGCGAGGTCGAGAGGCTGTGGGTAACGGCGTCGGGCGGTCCTTTCCGCGGGCGCACACGCGACGAGTTGCGCGATATCACGCCTGCGCAGGCGCTCGCCCATCCCACGTGGAACATGGGGCCGAAGATCACGATCGATTCTTCCACGCTCATGAACAAAGGCCTCGAAGTCATCGAGGCGCACCACCTGTTCGATATGCCCTACGACCGCATCAGCGTCGTCGTGCAGCCGCAGAGCGCCATCCATTCCATGGTGGAGTTCTCCGACGGCTCGGTGAAAGCGCACCTCGGCACGACCGACATGCGTATACCCATCCAATATGCGCTGAGCTATCCCGAGCGCTGGGACGCTCCGGTCGAGCCGCTCGATTTCACCAAGCTCGGTTCGCTCGATTTTGCCGAGCCCGACACCGAGACGTTCCGCTGCCTCGCTCTGGCTCGCATCGCGGGCGAGCGCGGCGGCACGTTGCCGTGCGCTATGAACGCAGCCAACGAAGTCGCGGTCGCGGCGTTCCTTGCGGGGGAGGGGTCCTACCTCGGAATCGCCGAATGTGTCGAGGCGGTCATGGGATCGCACGACGTGCAGCCGGTCGAGAGCGTCGAGCAGCTTCTCGAGGTCGACAGATGGGCGCGCGAAACCGCCTGCGCGAGCATACGCTAGGGAAATGCGTCTCCATCGCCGTTGTGTGACACTTCCCGTCAGACAAGTAGTGTCATTTTTCGGGTGACGCCCGCTTTACCGCATGTCTCCCTCAAAAAATGACACTTCGTGTCTGACGGGAAGTGTCACGCCGCATTCGGGGCCGGTGCTCGTGCTTGCTGCCGCGCGGCATCACGGTTGGTACACGTTCGCATGGGGAAGGTGTGACGAGGTGCTCTTGCGCCTATAATGGGGCGCATGGACATTCTGCTCATGATACTGGCTGCCACGATCGTGCTCGGCTTCCTCGTGTTCATCCATGAGGGCGGGCATTTCCTGGCTGCACGCGCGTTCGGCGTGCGCGTCACCGAGTTCATGATCGGGCTTCCGGGCCCCAACATCGGATGGCGGCACAAGGAAACCAAGTTCGGGCTCACCGCCATTCCGCTCGGCGGCTACGCCCGCGTGTGCGGCATGGAGCCAGGCGAGATGTCGCCGTATCTCGAAGCAGCCATGGCAAGCGCGTACGCACGCGGAACAGCTCTCATGGAAGACGTCGCCGCCGATTGCGGAATCACCGACGACGAGGCGTACGAAGCGCTCGAGGAACTTGTCGAGTGGGGCACGCTGGTGGGCCCGAAGAAAACTGACGAATTCAATATATATCGCGTGCCGTCCTATAAGTCGAACGCGGAAGGCGAGCCGAGCAAGCTCGATGATCCGCATGCGTTCTTCCAGTCGGAGTACCGTCAGCAGTACCGGTCGCTGCCGTTCTGGAAGCGAATCATCATTTTGCTCGCGGGCCCTGGCGTGAACCTGCTGTTCGCGGTGCTCGCGTTCGTGCTCATCTATTCGGTCATAGGCTTCGACTACGAGGACGCATCGGGCGCCGTCCAGCACGCCACCGTGTCTCCTTTGCGCGCCGTCGAAGCCGGGTTCGTCTACATCGGCATGGTCATCCAAGCGGTGATCGGCTTGTTCAACCCCCAAACTGCTGCCGAAACCGTGTCTCAGTCGACTTCGGTCGTCGGAATCGCGGTCATGTCGAAGTCAGCGCTCGAAGCGGGGTTCGGCAGTGCGCTCACCTTCATGGCCATGCTCTCGGTGTCGCTGGGCATCATGAACCTTCTGCCCATTCCGCCTCTCGACGGTGGCCGCTTCATCGTCGAGGTGTACCAGCGTATCCGTCGCAAAGCCATCGGCGTACGCGCGATGAATTACCTCTCCTTCGCCGGGGTCGCCTTGTTCACGCTGTTCTTCCTCGTAATGATGAACCAGGATATCCAACGCTACATTTTCGGGAACTGGTAGGGTATATATGACCTGCGGAAACGCGATGCGCTAGCCCGTAGGTGATTCTGGCGTGGATAAAGCACAATCGAACCAAGCGGCACGAAAGCGCAACTGAGCGGTCGGTACTCGTAGGCATCCCTTCACTAGAATTGATTCAGGGTTCCTGAATTGCAGGCTCGCGAGGATATTTGGGAGAAATGGAGGGCATCATGGAGGTACGGGATCTCGGTAAGAAACTGGTGGCGCTTGTCGCGGCGATCTGCTTGGCAGTGGCATGCTTCGGCCTCGCGGCATGCGGGGGCGGTACGCCTGCCTCCTCGTCGTCGGCGTCGGCCAGCGCGAGTGCGAGTGAATCAAGCTCGAACGCGTCGAGCTCGAGCTTCGCGGCGAATCCGGCCGACAAGTTCGTCGGCTCGTGGACCTTTGCTGCCGCCGAGTCGCAGGGCGTCACGATGAGCGGCAACTTCGGCGCGCTGTTCGATATGGGCGACTCCGGCATGCTCACCATAAAGACCGACGGCTCGGGCACTATGAACTTCGGCGGCGAGACGGCCGAATTCAGCTGGGCCGAATCGGGCAGCGATGCCATCGACGTAACCGTGATCGGCGATACCAAGATCACGATTGCGCAGACAACTCCCATCACCTACAAGGACGATGCGCTGTTCATGGACATCGAGCAGGACGGCCAGGCTGCGATTGCTATCTTCACGAAAGATGGCGTATACGCCGGCGCCAAGGACTTTGCGCTTTCAGATGCAAAGCCCATCTCGTCCGAAGCCAACCTCCTCGGCACATGGAAGCTTGTCGGCATGAAGATGATGGGCATTGCGGTTTACGGTACCTCCGACAGCCTGTCATCGATGAACGGCGGCGTGGACCAGTCCCTCACGTTCGAGGCGGGCGGTGTCGTGAAGATTGGTGATACCATGCAGGGAACGTGGGCGATGGATGCGAATGGCGCCACCATAACGTCCGAGGACATCACCGGCGTGCACACGTACCCGGTGCTGATGCTCGACGGCATGCTCGTTGCAGACATGACCGAGATCATGCAAGGCCAGGAGTTCGCGACGATTTACGAGAAGTAATATGAACCAAAAGGGACAGTCCCTTTTGGTTCACATCGTAAGGAAGGCGGATGGAAATGGGAACGATGACCAAGCGTTTCGCTGCGGGTATGGCGAAAGTTGCTGCAGTTGCGTTGGTGCTGGCGTTGGCGGTTGCCTTCGCGCTCGGCGTGCAGCCGGCGCGTGCGGTGGCCGACGAGGGTGCGAACGCGCTGGATGTCGCGTTGAAGGACCTACCCGACTCGCCTTCCATCCCGGCGGTCGGCGGCCTGCCTTTGATGGGCGACGACTACGTCTGGTTCGGCGATAGATTAAACCTGGGGAGCCATACCTTCGAAAACGACGTGCTCGCCGCCGGTCGAAGCGTGGAGCTGCGCGACTGCGAGGTGTCTGGCAGCGTGCGCGTCGCGGCCCAGGACATCGAGATCGACGGCCTCGACGTGTCCGAAAACGTCACCGTTGCTGGCGAGTCGATCACGATCGGGAGCACGAAGGCAAAGGCCGTTGCCGTGGCGGGCAAACGGGCTGTTGTCGGCGGCTCGTGCGAGAGCCTGGTCGTATATGCAAGCGATGTTTTCATAAACGGCGAGGTGGAAGGTGACGTGGTCGTGGGTGCGAACAGCGTGGAGATCGGCCCGGATGCCCGCATAAAGGGAACGCTGCATGTGAATGCCCCGAGCGAGCCGGTCATGCAGCGCGGTGCCGAGGTCGCCGATGTCGAGTTCGAGAAATCCGACGAGGCAGCCCCGACTGTGCCGGTCGGTGACGTGCTCGGCGGTTTCTCTTCCACGTTAGTGGTCGTGATGGGCATCGTCGGCATCATCGGAACGCTCATCGTCGCTGTGCTCGCGGAATGGTTGTTCAGGCGCCACACCGCTGCGGCGGCCGACATGATCCGTGCCCGTACGGGCGCCTTCATCGGCACGGGCATCGTGGGCGCCATCGTGGCGCCGCTCGCCATCATCATCCTCTGTGTGCTGGTCATCACGCTGCCCGTCGCGGGTGCGCTCACGCTCGCGCTGCTTGCGATGACGGTCGTTGCTGGCGGTTTCGCGGGGGCATCGCTGTTCAAACTCGCCTTCCCGAAACTTGGGCGCTTCGCTTGCGCGCTCGCGGGCGGCGCCATCGTGGGCGTTGCGGGCGCAATCCCTATCCTGGGTCGCATCGTGCAGGCCGCTGCGTTCATGTATTTCCTCGGCTACGTGCTGCAGAGCATTTACCTGAACACCCGCACCGACAATCGCCCGCCGGTGCAGCCCGAGCCGCAGCCGCAGCCGCAACCGCCTCTCATGTAACCAAGTGGACCAAAAGGGACTGTCCCTTTTGGTCCACTTGCGATCGGAAGGGATGGCCCCGGTCTACCTGTTCGTGCCGAAGGGCACCGTTGCGGCGTGCGCGTAACCCTTCTCGCCCCATTCAACCTTGTAGTAGGACGAAAGCGCGTTCGGGTCGCCCTCGCGCTGGGACGGTGTGCCCCATTCCACGGTGACGGAGCTCTTCGTCGCGTCGGTTTGCACGACGGCATCGGTTTGCGTCGCGCGCGTGCCGAGCTGCTGCGCGAAGACCGCCTAGATCTCGTCGGCGGCGAACGCTGTCCCGGGCAGGAAAAGCGCCGCCACGAGCAGGACGATGACGACAGGAGCCGAAACGGGCATGACGGTGGATTGACGCTTCACGGGTGCCTCCCTCGTTGCCGCGGGAACAAGTTGCCGTAAGCGGTTCGATTGTACCATTGAACGTCCGCGCCATTATGTCTAGTGAAAGGGTTGCCTGCTGGTTGCAGACCGCACCTCAGTCGCGCAGAAGCCCGTTCAGCTCGGCGACCTGCGCCTTGTAGCGCTCGTTCATGGCGAACCAGATGCAGGTGTGGGTTATCGCGAACATGAGCGCCATCATGGCCAGGTCGACGGGCGTCTCGACCCAGCCCAGGGCGAGCGCGATGGGCGCGAACGCGGCCGTGTAGGCTGCGTAGTGGATGGCGGCCGCCTGCAGCAGCCCGAGCGTGTCGGAATCGTACAGGCACACGCCCGCCATCGCCACCGCGCCGAGCGCGCCCGAGAGCATCGTCTGCGCGAGCAGCGCCGCCGCGCCGCTCCCGGCGCGCGCGAGCACGGCGTCCGAGAAGGGAAGCCCGCCTTCGCCCGACGCCATGCCGAACAGCGCAGCAATCACGTTTCCGACCGCCATACCAACTACGAATCCGAGCGCCGCCCTGCGCACCGCCTTTGCCGCCATCGCCGCCTCCTTCCGCACGCCCCCATTATGGGGCACGCGACCCCTGCTCCGACCCGCCGCCTGGTGCCGTTTCCGCGCCGCTTGGTAACCGAACCTGACCCTTTTGGTCCGCCGAGCGGTAGGAATGCGCCACCAGGCGGCGGGTCGGGGAGTGGGGAGGCGACGGTAGAATCTATGGTAGATGATACGTAAAGTTGCTATGGTTACTGCTTTAAGAGAAGCATTCCCAGAGGATTTACAAGGTATGTATGATGCATCAGAAATGCAAAATGTACCTGACAATCTACCTGAAAAGGAAATTAAAGTAGGTATGGCGACTGCTGGACAAAAACAAGTAATTATGAAACTAGCATCTATGAAGGGGTTATATGATTATAGTAATTCTAAAGATATAAGTAAACTTCAAGAATTTTGTAACGACAATGGATATTGCTTAAAAGAATTAAAGTTTGACGAAGTTGAACC
>JAFUBE010000884.1 GCA_017460365.1 Eggerthellaceae bacterium | reverse complement strand
GCAAGCGCTCTGATGCAGCGGAGACCGCTCCGCTCGTGGGCGATCCCGTGCGCATTTACCTGAAAGAAATCGGAAGGGTGCAGCTTTTGACGGCGGCTGTGGAAGTCAATCTAGCGATGAAGATAGAAGCCGGCGTTGAGGCATCCAGGTAGATCGAAGCGGCTAACGCCGATGGCATCGAGCTTGGCCGGCGCGAGATTCGCCGTTTGAGCCGCGTCGAGCAGGTGGGCTTGGACGCCAAGGAACAGCTTGTCGAGGCTAACCTGCGCCTGGTCGTATCGATTGCGAAGCGATACGTGGGGCGCGGCATGCTGTTCCTGGACCTCATCCAGGAAGGCAATCTCGGCCTTATTCGCGCCGTCGAGAAGTTCGACTACACGAAGGGATTCAAGTTCTCGACCTATGCGACCTGGTGGATTCGCCAGGCTATCACCCGCGCGATCGCCGATCAGGCGCGCACGATTCGCATTCCGGTGCACATGGTCGAGACCATCAACAAGCTCGTCCGCGTGCAGCGCCAACTTCTGCAAGAGCTCGGCCGCGAGCCTACGCCGGAGGAGATCGGCAGGGAAATGGACATGGAGCCCGAGCGCATCCGAGAGATTCAGAAGATCTCTCAGGAACCGGTATCGCTCGAGACGCCCATTGGCGAGGAAGAAGATAGCCAGCTCGGCGACTTCATCGAGGACGAAAACGCTGTCGCACCGCCCGATGCGGCGAGTTTCGTTATGATGCAGGAGCAAATCGGGGCCATGCTGGACAGGCTTTCCGAACGGGAGCGCAAGGTTATCGTCATGCGCTTCGGCCTGGAGGACGGCCAGCCGCGCACTTTGGAAGAGGTCGGGCGCGAATTCGGCGTGACACGCGAGCGGATCCGCCAAATCGAGTCGAAAACACTCGCGCGGTTGCGTCATCCATCGAACAGCGCAGCACTCAAGGGATATATTGCCAGTTAGAAAACGCAGCAATCCATATGGGATTCAAGGGTCTAATAAACCGATTCAAATCGAATTGACGACCTAATGAGAAGATCAATAGAGCAATAAGGCTTAACTGAAGGAGGCGGCATGGCGGAACACACTAAAGGCGCTCGTCCATCCACATGGGATAAGCACACTGACCGTGACAAGGGTCGCGGGCAAAAGAAAATAAAAGATAACCCCGACTGGATTGACCAAGGAAAACGAACGAATTCTGGGCGCAACAAAGCCAGAAAAAACAAGTAGAACCCACTCAATAGCAAACACGTAAACAAGAAGCGCTCACAACGGGCGCTTCTTGTTTATATCAGCGATTTGTGACGGCACCTTACCCTTCCAAGCGTGGCAAATAACGAAGGCGTTCGCCACGCGCCGCTTCGACCGAAAGGCGGAAGAATGGATGGCAAGGAAAACGAGATCGCAAATGGTGCGGGAGCAACAGCGCAGGAGCAGGCCCAGGAAGGGAAACCCGGTGCGCAGGCAGCCGGCGAGGCGGGGGCGCCGCAGGTAACGCCGCCTGCCACATCGCCGAATGCAACAGCGGCGAACCCTAGGCCCGCAGGTGCGCCAAAGCCCGCCGTCGACTACGCGGCCGAGCTCGCCAAGCGCGACACCGACATCGCGGAGCGCGACGGGAAGATCGCGGAGCTCGAAGGCAAGCTCGCAGACGCCGAGAAGCTGGGCCAGCAAGCCGAGACCCTCAAATCCGAGAACGAGCAATTGAAGAACCAGGCCGCGAGCGAGCGCATCGACTTCGCGTTGCAGCTCGCGGGGTGCCGCAGCGTGAAGGCGGCCCGCGCCGTGCTCGACGACTACGACGGCGACATCGAGAAGCTGAAGGCCGCAGAGCCCTGGATGTTCGAGGCGCAGACCGCGCAGGCGGGAGCGACCGGGCTGCCGAACGCGGGCACGGCATCCGACGACGGCAAGGACGAGCGGCGCTGGCGAAAGCTCGTCGGCCTTTCCGCCAAGAAACCAGAGTAAGGAGGCCATCCAATGCCAAACAGCATCGCATTCGCGAAAGCGTACATACCCATCATCGACGAGGTCTACCAGAACGCGAGCGTTTCGCGCGTGCTCACGAGCAGCGGGCGCATCGTCCGCTCGACCCATAACGCACGCGAGATCATGATCCCCAAGATATCCGTGTCGGGTCTGGGTGACTACACGCGCGACCAGGGGTACAAGACGGGGAGCATTAATCTTGAGTATCAGACTCGGCAAATGAACTACGATCGCGGAATCAAGATCACGGCAGACGTCATGGACGTGGCCGAATCCGGAGTCGAGGACTGCTTCTTCGAGGCGGGCGCAGAATTGCAGCGCTGCCACGTGGCGCCGGAAGCAGACGCGTTCACGTTCAGCCAGATAGCGTCCCATGATGGCATCGGGTTCTCGACAGACGACTTCGGGAGCGCCACGGCGACCGACGTGCTGGCGAAGCTGCGCGACGTGACCTCGACCATGGACGAGCATCAGGTGACCGAGGGCACGCGCTACCTGTTCATCACGCCGACGCTCAAGGGCGTGCTCGACGACTACAGCTACGCGAACCCCACGCGGAGCAACCGCGTGCTCGAGCGCTTCAACCAGATCATCGAGGTGCCGCAGTCGCGCTTCTACACGGCGATCGACCTGCTTAGCGGCGACGACGAGCAGTTCGGCTACCAGAAGGCGGCGGGCGACTACGAGCTGACCGAGGACACCGAAGTCGATTCGTCCAAGACCTACTACACGCGCAGCGGCACTGACCCGAACTACACCTACACGGCCGTAGCCTCGCCCACGAAGAGCAACCTGGGCACGTACTACGAGCTCCTCGGCGCCGGCGCGTGTCTGAACTTCATCGTCGTCGAGAAGGGCGCGGTGATCAAGTTCGACCGCCACATCGCGAGCCGAATCTTCAGCCCGGACGAGCTCGAGAGCCTGGATTCCTACATGCTCAAGTACCGCAAGTACGGGATTGTTGACCTGCTCGACAACAAGCTGGCGGGCGTTTACGCGTCGGCGGCGACCGAGTAAGGGGCCCATCGTGGGCGTGAAGGTCGACTACGCGTTCTATTCCGGGACTTTCGGCGGTGGGCTTTCCGAGGACGCTTTCATGGCGGCGCTCGGGCCCGCCGTCCGGCACGTCTCGTGGCTCGTGGGCGGGCGCAGGCCTTCGCGCTGCGAGTGGGACGAGTACAAGCGGGCCGTGTGCGCTGCCGCCGACGTGTTCGCCCAGTACGGCGAGGGGCAGATAGCCGGCTTCCAGATCGGCGAGTTCCGGATGAACTCGTACGCGGGACACGGGGCCACAACAGG
>JAFUBE010000883.1 GCA_017460365.1 Eggerthellaceae bacterium | reverse complement strand
CGCGCGGTATAATGGCGCTAGTGGGGTGAATATGGGCAGCATTTTCAACTGCCGAGAAAACTGTCAGCTCTCCCTCTCGTCGTTTTGTCCAGAGAATGTTCTCGCGGTGGTCAAAGGTGCGGTATTGCGATTTCGTTATGCCGAGCTAAGCAATTAATGCTATTGACGATTTGTTTCTACGGGGAATCAGGCTGCCAAGTGCCAGGCGCAACAAGTCGGATATTTTAGAAGCAAGTTCGCCGAGTTCATCGTTGGAGTTGACGTATTGATCCAGGTCGAATAGCGACGCAATCAAGTAGTCAATCCTGCGAAGCTCGCTTCCATAATGCATGCGATCATAGAACGCGCGAACAGGCTTGCAGCCGGCGTATTCGTGTGATATCTCGATGCTGAAGTCGTCGTTGCGAACAAATGTGGTGCCGAGATCCATGTCTGGCGACAGCAGTGGCAAGCTCAGTTCGGTCAGAGTGAAATCGTGCTTCTTTCCATTGCAGTTCACGCAGGCGAATGCGAGGTTTTCAATCGAGTCGATTCCCGTTGGCACATCCGCTCTGTCATCGGCATTGCCGTTCTTGCACACGATATAGTCGATTTGAAAACTCTGGTAGCCGATGCAACCGATCGGTACACCGCAATACGCGCATCTGTCACCATACGCATGCCCCAGCTTCTCTTTGTAGCCGTGGTGCCGCTGAATCACGCTGTACATGTTCTGAGCGTGCGCGTGTTCCGAAAGAAGTTCTTCCTTGAGCGAAGCCTTGGCCGTATCCACGCGGACATCGGGCGAGAATTCGTTCAACCGAAAATCATCTGCTAGCATCAGTCACCAGTTTCTTTACCTCTTCGAAGTAGGATATTGCCGCATCGATGTCGCTCTTCGTTAGCTCATCGTATTCCTGCTGGCCGGCAATTGCATTCCGAAGCTTTTCAATCGTCACCTCATCGACCGTGTCGGTGCTTAGCTTCGCGCTAGCCCTTCGATACGCACGAATGCTGGCAATGGATTCACAAATTTTCGGCAATAGCTGTTCTGCATAAAAGTCGGCCGGATCGGTATTTGGGTAGTCGATACGGTTCCATTTGGGTAGGATGAGCGGTTCTTCGTTGCGCCGTGATTCAATTTGGGATATGACGATCGACTCGATGAAAGGATAATATTTCTTCAAGATGATAAGGAACTCTTCGCCAGTAAGCATTTCTTTGGCAGACGTTTTTGTTTCGAATAGCTTCGAATCGATGATGGCGATGTTCGCCTTCTGCAGTAAAGGGTTTGCGAGCAATTGCTCAAATCCGGATCCGGGAACGTACACGATTTCGCGATACGAAACAGCGATGTCTCCAAGGCGCTTTTTCGTCTGCTTCTCCGCTAAACTCGAAGGAAGAACTTCGTCGAGGTATCGTGAAAGCTCAGGATCGATACCGTCGTCGATGTATACGATGTTGATGTCCATTTCTCATCCTTTCAACGTAAAGGAAATCGAGAACCCTGCGCTTGTCGAGATGTCGAGCACTTCGCAGCCGTAGCTTGCCAGTGAATTGTTCACAATCCACATGCCGAGCCCGTGTCCGTTCGGGCGCGTTGTCTCGTGGACCTCGAGTATCCGCCGCGGATCGGCGTGGTACCGTTCGTCGAGCCCGGCACCATCGTCATGATAGTCCACCTTCACACGATTGGCCTCTACTGTTGGGAAAATGGAAATGCCGACTTGCAGAGCATCCGAGTTTTGCTGGAGAGAATTGAGAATCAGATTATCGAATATCACCTGAACCACGTCTTCGGGCATCTTGAGCACGATACCGCGGTCGAAGCGCGGTTCAACCTTCGCTTGAGCGTAATCCGAATTCCAGCGATCGGCGATTTTTTGTAGCGTAACGTTCAAGTCGCATGTCGAGCTGTCGAATCGCCCCTTCTCGATGTCGCCAAGCATGGAGCCGATGAAGGTTGCCACTTTTCTGTTTATACGCTCTTCTTTTTCGAGTAGGTCGGGGACGCTTCGCCAGGCAATTCTCGTGGTCTCTTCGGTCGTGACCGCGTCCCATACGCCGTACCTCTCGAGCGCTTGCCGAATATACCTGCTGTTGTTAAGGATGCTGTTCTCGTCGTTCTTCAGCTGGTGAGCGATGGAAGACGCCTTCAATCCCGACGTTGCGAGTACGTTGAGGATTCGGGCGTCGTATCGGTAGCGCTCTTCGAGCAGCTTGGTTTCTTGTGCTTGTTGGCGCTCATGCTGGTTGCGAGTTTTGAGCTCTTCTCGCAAGATGCCGAACGCCGCGTCGTCGAGCTTGTCGCGTTTCAGCCTCCCCGACGCGATAGCGCTGATGACAGGCTCGGGGTTTTGCACGTCTTCCTGTTCGGCCTTTTGCGCTTTATCGATTGCACGCATGATGCTCTGGCGGTAACGCTCGAAAACCTTCAAGGCGCTGTCAATGATGGCTATGAACACCTCGAACTGAACGTTCTCTTCGAGCCCCTGCCGATTAGCCAAGTCCCTCAGTAGAGGATTGCGCCGTTTATCGATATCGACGCGCCCGGCAATCTGGTTAAATCGCACACGCCATGACCCAGTGGGATGAGCCGGACCCGCGGGGGATTTGCGCGATCGGGCGTCGAGCCCGATCCAGTCTCTCGTGCCCTCGAAGGAGGATATGCTGAAAGCGTTGCGATAGAGGATGACACCCGGTTCATACTTACTGGAAAGCTTAGGATGCTTGTACTGATATTTTGCCGTCTGAGTCGACGGGCTGCCCGACAGGGAGAAATACAATTCTGCGCTGAACGAGCCAACTGACTTTAAGAGTTCCGCAACCTCGTCTTTGCTAAGGCCTTCCTTCATGCCCGATGGGATTTCGTCGACCGCATTACGTCGCTCAGCTATTCCCGTGATATCGACGTCGCCAACGATGTCCTGAACGCTCTCTTTGAATTCGTCCGATTGCACTTCAACATCGATTTCTTGGCGGTCTGCATCGAACGAGAATCGAATCATTTCCAGGCAATTCACCCCGAGTTTCGGGCGGTCGAAATAGCTGGTCACGGGGCGAGATCCGTCTTTACTAGAAATCTCGATAGCCATCTTGTCGTCGTTGTATGCGCGTGACAGATACGCGCAAAGGGAGTCGATCGATCGTTTCGTCCAACGGTCGCGCAGCCGGGTTACCTCGATGGTTGTGCCAGGGTTGCATTCGGGGCACGGTTCGAGCGTGGAAGAGTTCCAGTCGGTTTTCCACGTAACGCCTTCGTCGCCCGCTTTCTTCGAATGCATGTCTACGCGCTCTCCGAGTCGCGCAAGGGCGAATCGCCCGACGCCTTTCGATCCCGCTAGAATCCGCTCATCGCCGTTCTCGTCAGCTTCGGCGTATCCTTTGCTCGTCTTGCCGACATACATCCAATAGGCCTTGATATCGGTGGCATCCATGCCCTTTCC
This sequence comes from Eggerthellaceae bacterium, assembly GCA_017460365.1. GTDB lineage: Bacteria > Actinomycetota > Coriobacteriia > Coriobacteriales > Eggerthellaceae > UBA9715. Next base: position 1,425 of record JAFUBE010000883.1, on the reverse strand, counting down.
GCTATCGACAAATGTAATCTTGTCGTCTTCGAACGAAATGGACAGCGCGGGGGAGCCGGCATCGTAGGCGTTCTTCACAATCTCGAGGACGGCCGAATTGGCGTTCGTGAAGTTTGATATTCCCAGAACTTCGGCGATTGTAGCATCATCGACTTGATAAGTCAGTTTTTCCATTGCTTCACCCGCTCATGTCAAGCCAATAATTTTCGACATCGCGGCATGTTATGCGCACCGACGAGCCGCTAATGCTCGTACCCACTTTGCGCGCGTAGTCTGAGAAGCCTTTGCTTTCGATGACTTGCTTGGCAAAGCCGAGATCCGAGTCCTCTCGGCTGCCCGTTATGACTATACCGGCAAAAGGCACCGTGTCTTCGTCTAGCTCATAAGCAGTGACCTCGCCTGTGACGACCGTAGATATAAGCAGTTTCTTCTCCGGAACGTGTCTCAGGCCCTGACTGCGACCGTATTCAAACCATGCGGCAGAAGTGTCAGCTTTTCGGGCTTCTAAGCGGCTTTCGAATGTTCGCAGATGCTCGACTGCATGGGGGAAGTTCTTTTCGAAGTCGCTTTCTGAATAGTGTTCGATTTCGTTGTTTTCGGAGAACCTGTAAGGAAAGATAATCCGGTGTCGGCGGCCGATTCTGCTCGAGCGCGGAGCGAATGCGTCTCTTACGAGAGTGTCTTCGACGTTCGAATCGTCTGCAACTAGAAACGCGTCGTTGCAGAGCGTTGCCACAGGCATCGACGCCGCGAACATGGTTCCGAAACGCGTCTTGTCATCGGAATGTGCTTCGGAGCCGAAGTACCATTTGCCACCGAGGTGGCTTTTGGGCAGCGTGTTCCATTCTGTCGACCGATGAAGCTTATATGCTATGGAGTTTGCGCCGTTTCCCTTTCTAAACCTGAATACGCATGGCGAGACAAGCGCATTGTAGAAGACGCTTTCGCTTGCGAAGTCTATGATGGTGTCGATATCGGGTTTCAGTTCCTCGCGGATTGTCTTCGCGAACACGTTTTTGAAGATGCTGACAGGGACAAGCTGCACGAGCGTACCCCCAGGCGCAAGCTCGCGAATCGCCTTCTCGATGAAGGCATAGCAGTAATCGAATTTTCCGGTATTACAGGACGAGAATGCCTCTTTGAGCCATTGCCGATACGTCGCATCGATTGCCTTGTATTCCAGGTAGGGAGGGTTTCCGACGATAAATGAGTAGGCTTGCTCGTTCCTTGAACTTAGATAATCTTGCTGCATCAAGTTCCAGTTAATCGATCCGACGCCTAATTCGGAAGCAACGCGATTGAGCTTTGCCCTTGTTGATTCCACGAGGCTTGCGTCGATTTCATATCCAACCAAATCTCTTTCGAGGCCTGCCTTTATTTTAGAAGCGGAGAGTTTTTCGGCAATGCCGCAATTAATGTACCGCT